>JANOWX010000873.1:0-5046 GCA_031418175.1 Acidobacteriota bacterium
AGTATTATCAGGTGTATTTGGGAGTGCTGCTGCAACGGCATCAACTCCAAGCCAAGGGTGGCCCCGAAGGTGGCTTTGCGGTGCGTGCCTGGGAAGCGCACGACCGGTTGCGTTGGCTGCTGGCCGACCAAACCATCAATTCGGTGCGGGCGGTTTCGCGTATGCTCAGCGTGGCTGAGGTGCAACAGCAATTGCTCGATGAACAGAGCTTGTTGCTGGAATACGCCTTGGGCGAGGAGCAAAGTTATTTGTGGGCGATCACAAAAATCGGGTTTGCCTGCTTCGTGCTGCCGGGCCGCGCGGTGCTTGAGCCCAAAGCTGAGCGCTTGTACGAACTCTTGAGCAAGCAACCTGAACAGGCGACAGATGACCCCAATAGTGAGTTTGATGCCTTGGCGCGCGAACTCAGCGATTGGTTATTGAAACCTGTGGCCGCGCAAATGGGGCGGCGCCGTCTGCTCGTCGTGGCCGCGGGCGTATTACAGCAGGTGCCCTTTAGCGCCTTGCCCGTGCCCGCAAGCGCCGCTGACAAAAGTAGGCCGGAGCGTTTGAGCGAGACTTCAGTGCTGGTGCAACACGAGGTCATCAAACTGCCCGCCGCGGCCACCGGAGTGTGGCTGCGGCAACGTCATCCGCAACCCGCGTTACCGCCACAGACAGCGCAACCCTTTGCCGGTTCGGTGGCCGTGATTGCCGATCCGGTCTTTGGCAAGTATGACGAGCGCGTCCGCTGGCAGCGTGTGCCCGCTGTCGAGCCGCCCACGCCTGCGGCCTTTAGAATAGGCGATTTGGATGGAATGCTGACGCGGCTGCGGCATCTGGATTTAGCGCAGGTTTTTGGGTCGGCGTCCGAGTTACAGCAAAGGTTGCTGGCGCGCTTGCCTGCGGCGCGCAACGAAGCTGCCGCGATTACCGAAGTGGCTCCGCACAGCGTCCAATGGCTCGATTTTGAGGCGAGCCGCACTTTGGCGTTGAGCGGCAAATTGGCCGCCTTCCCGATTCTGCATTTTGCCACGCATGGCGTGCTCGATCCTGACGATCCAGCCGCTTCCGGGTTATTGCTTTCGCAGGTGAACGAGCGCGGCGAGCCGGTGAATGGCATGTTATTGAACCGGGAGATTCGTCAATTGAAGTTGCCGGCGGAATTGGTGGTCTTGAGCGCCTGCGAATCGGGCGTGGACGCGCTTGCGCCCGAACACGAGTACAACAGCATTGCGCACAGCTTCCTGCAAGCGGGGGCGCAGCGCGTGGTGGCCAGTTTGTGGCAGGTCAATGACGCGGCGACAGCCGAATTGATGAAGCGGTTTTATCAGAAATTGTTTGGCCGTTCAGCGTTACGCCCAGCCGCAGCCTTGCGCGCCGCCCAACTAGAAATGTCGCGCGCGGGCCGCTGGCGCAACCCGTTTTATTGGGCCGGATTCGTGTTACAGGGCGAGGGTTGAAAGGTTATCAAAGTAACTGTCCGGGCGGCGAGTGCCGAGCGGAGAGCTTGGCTCTGCCCGCCTAAACTAGCAGTGTAACGTTTCCAACGTTCACACACTTCAGGGCGTAACAGAAAGCCTCGAACAATTTGGGGGATTGGTTGAAACGCTAGCGGAAAGCAACGGCGCGCGGAGTTGCCGGTTCGATTCGCAAGCGGAGCAAGCAGGCCCAGGTGTAATGGTGATTTGAATAACGGGTTCTCCACAGGTGCTGGTGCGGGTGTTTTGGTGTGGTGTTGAGAACTGGTTAGGAGATTGAGCGGCCCTTGCGGCCAATCCCCATTTGTTTTGCTTTCTCCTCCCCCCTTGAATCGCTGAATAGATTAGCCAGTGGTGGTAGCCGCTGAGCTGGGCGTTGGTGATGGTGGCTCGTTAGGGGCCGGCGCAGTTTGTTTCTGACAAGTGCGTTGGTTGTTGGCGCGCATGAATAGGTGCTGGATAACAAGATTCCGCGGCTATCACCACTGGCTAATTTGATCTTCCCCCCGTTGAACCCCGCAGGACTTTGAGAGCGCGTAAATGCGTGGCCCGCTCGGGCAACGTGGCCGCTTTAGTTTTAGCTGGCCGCTTGGCCGGCGGCAATGCAAGCCTTTGAAGTTTATGGGCAAGCGCGCGAGTTTACAGCGTCCTGCGGGGCTTCTCCATTCCTTCTTTTCTACACTCACAAGCAGACCTGCTCAATAGACGCGCTACGCCGGGGCGTGCATAATGCCATTTCAGTCCATCCCCAAACGAACTTGCTGAGGTACGAATGAAATTGAGCAGAACCGCATGGTTGTTGGCGTTTGCCGCCCTTTGTCTTTTCCAGTTGGCTTGCCGCAAGGAACCCGTACAGCCCGCTGAATCGGACGCAACCAAAGCCGCAAGCGCCACCACGGCCACGCCTGAAACAGCGCCTTCGCCAACGCCTGAAATGGTCACCGCCGCGCCGGTTGAATTCAAAAAAGTCTTAACCGGCACGCTCGACAACAATCTTGCGCTGCACATGGAACTTGAGCGGAAAGGCGGCAAACTCTCGGGCAGTTACTATTACGAAAAGGCCGGCGCCGCCAATGTCGCCGAAAAGTCGCTGAACTTGGCGGGCAAAGTAGACAAAGAGGGCAAGGTCACGCTCGGTGAGACGGCCTTCACAGCGGACAAAGGCGAAGCAAAGAGCGGGGAATTCAAGGGCGTGCTCGATGGCGTGTTGTTAAGCGGCGAAGCGACCATCCGCTTTCTGGGTGTTTGGACGGATGCACAAGGCAAAAAGTCGTTGCCGTTTTCCCTGCAAGAGTTGCGCTATGACTTGGGCGGCTTCAAATTCGGCGAGAAGCTGGTGCAGGAAAAGAATAAAAAAGCTCGGCTTGAAATTAACGCCGTCGTTCCGCAACTCACCGCTAGCGATGCCGCCAAAGCCGCCGCATTCAACAAAGCGGCCCTCGCCGTGATTACCAAAGTGCTTGTGCCATTCAAAAAAGACGCCGCTGAAGCCGTCAAGGCCGAGCAGGAAGTCGCGGCGCAGGAACAGAAACCCGCTGCCACGAGCGATACCGCAGAGAAAGCGGCTGAAAATAAATCCGCCACGCTGCCGCCTGTCGCGGAAAATAAGCCCGCTGAGTTGCTGCCCTTCACTTTCGATAGCGGCTATGAAGTCGTTTTCGCCAATGCGGAGATGATCAGCGTGCTATTCGCCTACTCGACATTCTCCGGCGGGGCGCACCCGAACCATTTTTCGCTGGCGTTCAACTACGATCTGAAGCGCGGGGTCGAGGTGAAGTTGCCGGAGTTGTTCGCCCCCAAAGCCGCTTATCTCAAAACCATCTCCGATTACAGCAGCAAAGAATTGAAAAAACTGCGCACGACCGATGGCGTAGCGGAAGGGGCCGCGCCCAAGGCCGAGAATTTCAAAAGTTGGAATCTGACGCCGGTGGGCTTGCGGTTCACCTTCGATCATTATCAGGTCGGCTCGTATGCAGCGGGGCAGCATGAGGTGACGGTGCCTTATGCGTTGTTGAAACCGCTGGCCAAACCCGAGAGTTGGCTGGCGCAATTGGCGAAATAAGCGCGCTGAGCGCTGCATTCAAACGCGTCAGCAGGCCGCTGTCGAGACGCTGCTGCTCAAGTAAAAAATGAGGGCGCGGATGAGAGTTAAAGCTCTCACCCGCGCCCGCTTTAGTTTCGAGGTTAATTCGTCCGGCGTTAGCGGATGTTGAGTTGCACTGTGTTGGCTGGGCGGCCATCCACGGTGATCACCATATCCACTGGGCCGCGGCCCGCCAACGAACGTGGCAAGGGGCCGATGTTCAGTTGATCCAAGCCGAATAACCCGCCTTGCGCGGCGGCAAACGGGACTTCGACATTCACGCCGCCAATCGTGCAGGTGACGGAGGTCGGCGCACTGCTGCGACCGCGAATGCCTGTGCCGAAACCGATGATCAGCACAACATCGTCTGCCGGGCCTAGATCAAGCGGCCTGGGCACCAGCGAACCGCCTTGCACTTGGGTAATCTCTTCGGTGGTGACCTGACCGTTGGCCTTTTGCCGGTAAAGAATGGCGGACGGAACACCCGCCCCGTTGGCGTTGGCGGTGAACAAGCCAGGCACGACAGGCCGGATGTTCAGATTGCTTACCGAAAGCTTGCCGTTTCCGGCGGTGACAATGACGACCGCCGCGCCCACCGCTGTGTTCGCCGGCACCAGATAGTTGATCTGGCCGGCCGAGACAAAGAAGAGTGGCGCAGGGCGTTCCGTCCCCGTTATGTCACGCACTTTCACCGTTGTCCCAGCCAACGTAGTCGGCAGTTCCGAACCGGTCGCACTCGCCGTGCCGGTCGCCATTTCGACGCCGAACATCGCCAAGATCATTTCGGCGGCGCCGACGTCGCGTTGGAAGCTGGCTGCCGACAGACTCACGGCCAGTGCGCCGACAGTCAGCGCAGCCGGAGCCGTCACACCGCCGCCCGGTGTGGGCGTGAAGACCGTGACTTGTTTGACGCCCGTGGCCGTACCCGCAACATCGGCGGCGGGCAGTTCCGCCGTCAATTGATTGCCCGCAACAAAGGTCGTCGGGCGATCCTGGCCACCTAAACGCACGATCGAGTTAAACGCGAAGCCTGTGCCGTTGACGGTCAGCGTGACTGGTTGCGTGCCGGTCGGAATGAAGTTCGGACTGATGCTGGTCAACGTTGGCGCCGCATTCTGGGCGATGATCGTGAAGCGTCCCAGGTTTGAGGTGCCGCCGCCCGGTTCCGGATTCACGACCGTCACTTCCGCCGAACCCGGTGCGCTCAAATCGCTGGCCGGTATCTGGGCGCGCAGGGTCGTGTCGTTGACAAAGGTCGTCGGGCGGTTGTTGCCTTCCCAACGAATCACCGAGCTGTTGATAAAGTCAGCGCCTGTGATGGTCAGCGTGAATGATGTACCGACCGCCGCCGTGTTCGGCGCCAATGAGCTAATGGTCGGCATCGGATTGAGCGGTTGGACGGTGAAGTTCAACGCTGCCGATGTGCCGCCGCCCGGCGTTGGATTGAAGACCGTAACCGCAAAGCTGCCCGCCGTGGTCACGTCGGCAGCCCCGATGGCCGCG
>JANOWX010000874.1:0-9007 GCA_031418175.1 Acidobacteriota bacterium
AACAGGACGCTGCCGCGAGATCTAAGCGCCTGGGTACGCATCGCTTCCAGCGTGCGGTCTCGGCTGCGGACGCTCTCCTACCGGTAGGAAACGTGTACTGCCGAGTCCGCACGCTGGAAGCGATGCGTACCCAGGGAAAGGATTCCTCAACTTATCGGAGGCGCTGCAAATGAAAATTGAAGGCACATACATCATCCACGCCCCACGCGCCACGCTCTGGCAAATGCTGATTGACCCGGCAGTGCTGCAACGCTGTGTGCCCGGCTGCGAGTCGCTCGAATCGAACGAGGACGGCTCGTACAAGATGCTGCTCAAGGCCGGCGTCGGTTCGATCAAGGGCGTTTTCAACGGCCAGATCACGCTCGACGAATTGCGCGCGCCGGAGCATTACCGAATGCTCGTCGAAGGCAGCGGCAAGGTCGGTTTCGTCAAAGGCGCGGGCACCCTCGATCTGATCGAACAGGGCGACGAAACCGTCGTCAATTACGCCGGCGATGTCAGCGTCGGCGGCACGATTGCCGGTGTCGGCCAGCGCATGATCCAGGCTTCGGCCAAGATGATGGCGGGGCAATTTTTCAAAGCGGTTGAGGTCGAGGCCAATCCTGACAGTGAAACCAAGCCGGGCTTGATGAAGCGTTTGCTCAACCGCGCCACCGGCAGTGCCGAAGAAAACGATACACAAACGGAACAACCGTGAGGTCTGTTGATGTCCTATTTGCGAAACCTATGTCTGTTGCTGCTGCTTGCTTTATTCACTGGCCCCACGGTCTTTGCTCAGCTTAACGCCAAGCTGCTCGGGCAACTCAATCCCTACCCCGGCATACACAACCGCTACGGCGACATTTGGGGCGACGGCCAGTACGCCTATCTGTGCTCGTATCAAGGCGGCAACGTGATGATCGTGGACATCAGCGATCCGCGCGCGCCCAAACTGGCGGGGGTCTTTGAACCGCCGGGCGGCCCATCGCTGCGCGATGCCGTGGTGCTGAACGGCATCGGTTATTTTTCGAGCGACGATGGGCGGGGCGTGTTTATCGTGGACGTGCGCGACCCGCAGAACCTGAAACAGTTGAGCAACATCACCACCGCTAACAATGGACATGGCCCGGTGCACGAACTTTCAGTCAGCGAGGGTTTTCTTTTCGAAGCCGATTCGCGCACGCCAAAAGTGAAAGTGTTTGATGTCAGCGACCCCGCGCGCCCGGTGTTCAAATGGGACATTGATTGCACCGAGACCGGCGCGGTCCACAGCGCGCTGGCGCTCAACGGGCGGCTTTACGTGTCGGGTCTGCGCGGCTTTACAGAGATTTACGACCTGCGCAATCTGGCCACGACCGCGCCGCGCCGCCTGGGCGTAATCAATACCGGCACCGGGTCGCACAGCAGTTGGCCCAGCAATGACGGGCGCATCTGGGCGACCTGTAGCGAGCGCGATAACGGCGACACGCGGCTTTACGACATCTCCGACCCGGCCAATGCGCGCCTGCTCTCGACCATCACGGCGGCGTCCATCGGCATTGACGCCTTCACGCCGCACAATCCGGTGATCGTCGGCAACCTGCTGTTTGTCGCGTGGTATCAGGCCGGCACCCAAGTCTTCGACATCACTGATCCAGCCAAGCCCGTGCGCGTTGGCGAATACGACAGCTATCCCGGCCCGCGTTGCCTGGACAATTTTTGCTATGCGGGCAACTGGGGCGTCTATCCGTTTCTCGGTTTGGATCGGGTACTGCTGAGCGATTTGGACGGCGGGCTGTTCGTCGTGGATTTCAGCGCGGCGGGCACGGGGCCGAAGACGGTTTCGGCGGCCAGCTTCAACTTCGCTTCGATCACACCGCGCGGGATCGTGGCAGCGTTCGGCAGCAACTTCGCCAACACGACTAGCGCGGCGCTCACACAGCCGCTGCCCACCGATCTGGCCGGGGTGCGCGTCACGGTGCAGGATTACGCGGGCATCGAACGCCTGGCCCCGCTCTTTTTCGTTTCGCCCACGCAGATCAATTATCAGATTCCCGCTGAGAGCAAACCCGGCCCGGCGCTGGTCAAATTCACCTCGACTGACGGCGCGTCCAGCGTCGGCGCAACGACGATCGTGGCGTCCGCGCCCGCCCTTTTTACAACCAATCAAGCCGGCAACGGCCCCGCCGCCGCGCTGGATGCGTTCAGCTTCACGCCAGCGCCGTTTGCGGCACGCGCGCCAACGGCCAACCCAATTTGATCGCGCTCTTCGGCACCGCGCTCGGCAACGACGCGACCGAAGTGATTGCCGACGTCAGCGGCAGCGTGCGCGTAACCATTGATGAGAAGCCCGCGACGGTTACGTTTGCGGGCAGCGTGCCGGGGCTGACCGGCTTGAACCAAATCAACGTCGTGCTGCCCGCCGGTTTGAGCACTGGCGAACATCGCTTGCGCGCCGCGCGCAACAGCGCGACCAGCAACGAAGTCACCATCACAATTCGCTGATATGAACGCAGCCCAACTCACTCTCGACAATCTGACAAAATACGGCGAACACGTTTCGACCTGGTATGAAGGCCGCAGCTTCACCAACGTCGAACGTTACGCGGCAGCCTGCCGTATGGCTGAAGTCTTGCGCGCGCACGGCACGCAACGCGGCGACCGCATCGTCGTGATGATGCTCAATTCGCCCGACGTGGCGGCGGCCTTCACCGCGATTTGGAAGCTGGGCGCGGTGATCGTGCCCGTCACGCCGATGTGGACGGCGCGCGAGGTGCGCTATGTCTTGCAGGATTCAGGCGCGCGCCTGGTCATCACCTCGCCCGAATTAGGCGCGCGGTTGAAAGAAGCGTCGGCAGACTTGCCCGGCTTCGGCGCAGTGCTGGTGCTCGGCGCAACCACAGTCGCGGGGGTCACCGACATCACCGCCGAATACGCCAGCGCGCCGCCGTTTGAAGCGGTTGCCGATTGTGCGCCTGATGAATTGGCGCTGTTGCTTTACACCTCCGGCACGACGGGCAATCCCAAAGGCGTGATGCTCAGCCACGACAATCTGCTTTTCATCGCCGACTCGATTTATGCCAACAACGAACACCTTGGCCCGATTCGCGGCATGCAGGTGTTGCCGCTCAGCCACATTTACGGCGTGCTGATGATGAATCTGGGCGCGCGGATGGGGAATACGACATACGTCCTCAAACACTTCGACCCGGGGAAGGTTTTGCAAATCATCGAAAGCTTCCGCGTGCAGCGGCTGGCCGTGGTGCCGACGATGCTGACGCTGCTCATCAATCACCCCGACCGCGCGAAATACGATTACGCTTCGCTCGAAGCCGTCGGCTCAGGCGGCGCGGCGCTCTCTGAAGCGACGCGGCAGGAATTCGCGCGCTTGTTCGATTGCCGCGTGATGCAAGGCTACGGCCTATCAGAAAGCTCAGGCGCGCTGACCGGGTTTCACCCCGACGATACTTACCGCGTCGGTTCGGTGGGGCCGCCGTTGCCCAGCGTAGAAATGTGCGTGATGGATTTCAACAACCAGATTTTGCCGCCGGGCGAGATTGGCGAATTGTGTTCGCGCGGGCGGCACATCATGCAGGGCTATTTCAACAATCCGCAGGCCACGGCGGAAACGATCATTGACGGCCCAAATGGCTGTTGGTTGCATACGGGGGACGTGGGTTGGATGGATGCGGAAGGTTATGTTTACATCACCGACCGCAAGAAAGATTTGGTCATCAAAGGTGGCGAAAACATCTCGCCGCGCGAGATCGAAGAAGGCATTTACGCACATCCTGCCGTGGCCGAAGCCGCCGTCGTTGGTGTGCCTGATGAAATTTATGGTGAGAACCTACTCGCCGCAGTCGTGCTAAAACCCGGAATGGCGTTGACGGAAGAGGAATTGAAACAACACCTCGGCGGTTATGTGACGAAGTTCAAAGTGCCGGGGCGAATTGTGTTTCTGGATGCGTTGCCGAAGGGTTCGACGGGGAAGATTCTGAAGCGGGCCATCAAAGAGCAATTCTCAAGCTAAGCCTGGGTACGGCTTCTAGCCTGCAGGCTTGGCCAATGCAACAATCAATTCCATTGTATCAGTGAATCAGTCCTGCACGCTGGAAGCGGTGCGTACCCAGGCATGCTCAAGCCAACACTTTCACTTTCATTCGCGCCAACACCTGATCCAAAAATTCAACCCGATTGCCGCCGCCCTGCGCGAAATCCGGTTTGCCGCCGCCGCGCCCGCCCAGCTCTTCGCACGCCGCGCGCAGCAGCACATTCATATCGCCGCGCACATCCGTTGACCGCGCGAAGATCAGTTTGACACTGCTGCCCTGCAGTGTGGCGAGCAAAGCGGCGACGCTTGGCTGGGCTGCCAATTTGTGCGCCAGCAGTTTGATTTCCTCCAACTCACGATCAGCAAAGACGCGCACGACGACGCGCAGGCCGTTGCTGACGCCGACGGTTGCGAGGATTTCTTGCGCTTCGAGTTGCGCGGCGGATTCGGCCAAAAGACGGCTGCGTTTTTGCAGCGCCTTGTGTGCCTCCACCAACCGTGTGACCGAAGCGATTGTTTCATCACGGCCCACCGTGAACTGGCGCGCCAGCGTATCGGCAATGCGGTTGTTGAGGCGGTAATCGCGCAACGCCCGGCTGCCGCAGACGAAATCCACGCGCGTCATTTGCTTGGCGCGCTCCCAACCGCGCACGGCCAGCAAGCCGACTTCGCCCGTCTGTTTGGCGTGGGTGCCGCCGCAGGGCGACCAATCGAAATCGGCAATCTCGATGACGCGGACGCAATCGCTGATGAAACTCTCTTTGCGCAACGGCAGTCGGGCAGCCTCTTCCGGCGTGACTTCGTGAACGCGCAGCGGGCGGTTGTCGAAGATGACCTGATTGGCCAGTTCTTCGGCGCGTTCAAGCGCGTGTTCGATTTCATCCGGCTGCACTTCAAGCGTCAGGTCAATCTGGGTGACGGCGTCGGCAATGCGGAAGCCTTTGGTTTCGGCGCCGAACAGTTGCAAGAAGGCTTGCGAAAGGATGTGCTGGCCGGTGTGCTGCTGCAACATCTCGCGGCGGCGCGCCCAATCAAGCGAACCGTTGACCGTGTCGCCAATGTTGAATTCGTTGTTGTCATCCAAGTAATGCAGGATGCGGCCAGCGGCGTCGCACGTCACGTTCAGCACGACGGCGCCATCAATGCGCCCCACGTCGCAGGGCTGGCCGCCGCCTTCGGGATAAAACGCGGTTCGATCCAACACCAGCACGCGCTGTTGCCCTTCAACCCAGGACTCAACCACGTGCGCGGCGAAGCGGGTCAAATGCGAGTCTTGCCAGTAAAGTTTGGTGGTCATCATTGAAATCAAAAACTGTTCTAGCCGCGGATGAACGCCGCAGAAACGCAGATCAAGCTTGGTTTCATCTGCGTTTCTGCGGCGTTCATCTGCGGCTTGTTTTCCAGACGCGTGCTTGGCTCAGCGCAACCGTGGCACGGCGACCGTAAACGAAACGGTAATCAACCGGCCACGCCGTAGAAATTGCGACCAGATGCGATAGTTGCCCGGACGCGGGAAGAAGGTCTCGAACGTCACATCCGCGCCGCCCGTCAGCTTGCTGCGATCCGCCTCTTCGGGAACCATCTCGGCGGGATGCGAATGCAGGTAATCCGTCGCGTCTTCGCTGAGAATCAGCGTGTGCCCCCACGCGCCCAGATATGGTTGCAAGTCTTTGACCGGCTCGCCTGATTGCACATCAACCAGGTGATATTTCAATTCCGCCGGTTTCCCGGCGTAAGGTTGCGCCGGTTCAAAGTGCAGTTCGAAGCGCGTCCCGTCCAGCGTTTTGGTCAATACCTTATCCGGCGTGAGCCTGGCTTGTGCCGCCAGCAAATCGCCGCGAAAGACTGCGGTAACCAGGGAATGGTGGATGACCTGCGGCGCGCCGCCTTGCGGGAAAAAGTCGCAGAAGATTTTGTAATAGCCGGCGCGCGGCAGTGTGGTTTCGATGGTAAAGCTGCCGTCGGCTTGTTGGGTTGGGTGAATGTGCTGAAAAGACTCGAAATCCTGACTGACGACAAACAAGTGAAAAGGCATGTCGTGCAGGATATTGAACTCTTTGATCTGCTTGTCAGTGAGCGGATGAAAGACTGTGAAGCGCAATTTGACGGGGGCACCGGCACGCGGCGCTTTGGGCGTGGCTTCCAGCTTGACGAGGTAATCGGTTGATTCGGGTGGGGCCGACTTGACCAGCTTCATATTGCAACGCGGGCAATTGCCCGGCTTGTTGTCGGACACTTCCGGATGCATCGGGCACAGATAAAAATCATCGCTGCCGGTCGCGCGGGCCGATTGCGCCACCAGTTTCATCTGACACTTTGGACATTTGCCCGGCACTTTGCTTTGCACGTCGGGGTGCATCGGGCAAACATAAACGACGGATTCGGGGGCTTGCTGGTTTTGCGGCAAGCCCTCAAGTGGCAGGAGGGCGCAAGCTAATCCGCCCAACAAAAACTGTCTTCGTTCAGATCTCATATTCTTCAGTTGGCAAGCGGTTGAGCTTGGTGCGCGCGCAGCCAAGCGCGCAATTCGTCCACGGATTTCAGTTCCAGACAGCTCAACTCCCTGATGCGCTCGAATGGCAGAGCGAGCAGTTGTGCTTTCGTCTCCGCCGCCAGTTCGCCCAGCCGCAGTTGCAGCAGGTTGAGCAGAATCTCGCCGCCGCCAGTTTGTAAGCCTGTTTGCAAACCTTTCTCGATTCCCATGCGTTCGATGGTTGTGACGTAAGGCATTTTTCTTTCCTCCTCAATACGGTCTATTTCGTCGCGGAATTCGTGCTGCAAATCTTCGGGCAAGAACATAAGCCAATCGAGGAAACGAAACAACCCGATCACCGTGCGTTCATCGTAGCCACGCTCATAGAGCAGCTTGGTCAGTTCCAGCTTGTCAGCCAACAGTTTGCGCGGCGCGCGCCGGGCTTCCAGCAACCGCAAGTGCGCCATCACGACAATCGCAAAAGGATTCGCGCTTTGCTCCAACTCCGCCCAGCGCGTTTGGTAATCGAGCAGCTTGACGACCGAGAACTGTAGCTTCAGCGTCGTGCCCAGCAATTCGTATTGAAACGCGCGCGGACGCCAGCGCCGCTGCCCGTCGGTCAGAATAACGAACGTCGCCACGCGCTGGTTGAAGCGGTCGCTGAGGCGATGGTGATAAACGTAGATGCGTTCGGCAAAAGCGCGTTCACGTTGGCCTTGCACTTCGGCGTGAATGAGCGCCACCACGTCCTCGCCCGACTTCAACCAGACCTTGACCAATTTATCAACCGCGCGGCGTCCCAAGGCGGCGTCGGCGGTGAGCTTTTGCAGTTCCTTGTCGAGAAACTCATAGCCGCGCGCCCAATCAATCTGCGCGTGCGCGGCGGGAAAGAAGAACGCCATGAACGCCTCAAAGAAACGATCCAGCAAATCTTTCCACGGGCTGTCTTGGTCGGGCAGAACCATCGTGGGTTGACCTGCTCAATACACTGGCAATTATGCCTCTTGAGAGAAAGGGGACGGCACCACGTAGTAACGACTTTAGTCGTTGGGTGCGGCGGCCAGGACCGCAACGATTGAAATCGTTACTACGTGTTGCTGTCCGCTTTCTCTCAAAGAACTTAGTTGTCAGTGTACTCAGGTTGTTTTTGCGGCGGCTCGCTCCGCCGACGCTTTCAGCCAAGCCTGCAACTTCGCCATATCCCGCGCCACGGTGCGCGCCCCGGCAAAGAGCACCAACGCCAGCACCAGCGACACTACCGGCGCGATGTAAAAGGCGCTGTGCAAGCCGCTGGCGCGGGCCGCTTCCGCCGTGACCAGGCCGCTGGCGCGCGCAACTGCGGCGTAATGGTCGCTGAGGTTGCCCAGTATCTTTGCGCCGAATGCGCCGCCCAGCATATACATCGCAAAGAAATAGAGCGCCATCGCGGTGCCGCGCAAACTCGGTTCGACCACGTCCTGCACCACCGGATAAACCGTCACGTAATAAACATAGATCAGCATCCAGCCCACGCCCATCAACAGCATAAAACTCAGCAGCGAACCTTTCGGCATTTCGAGCGCCAGAAATACGCAAGGCGTCGAGATCAGCAGCGAAAAGGCGGCCAGCAGCATGCGGCCATTGGCGCGGCGTTTGGTAACCCAATCCGCCAGATAGCCGCCCACCAGCAAACCCACCACGCCGACGGCGCCCAGCACGACGGCGGAGACATAACCCGCCTTGTCCACCGCCAGCCCGTGATAGCGGCCCAGGTAAAGCGGCATGAATGAGTTGACGGCATAGGCGTTGAAGTTGTGCAGCGCCCCCGACAGGATGATCCACCACATTGTCGGAATGCTCAGTACGCGGCGATAGGGTTCCCAGCCGGTGTGATGTTCGTGCGCGAGTTTGACGGCTTCGGTCGCACCGCGCGCGGGTTCACGAATCCACAGCGCCAGGACGGCCAACACCAAGCCCGGCACGGCGGCCACCATCAGCGTCTTGCGCCAGCCGAAGTGCAAGGCGAGGACGCCGCCAAACATATTGCTCAGAAAGATGCCGATCGGCAGCCCCAGCATAAAAATCGAAGTCGCGCGCGCGCGCCGATTGGCCGGATACAAATCGCCGATCAGCGAATTGGCCGCCGGTGAACAACTGGCCTCGCCCACCCCGACAAACATGCGTGCGATGAACAGCGAGACATAGCTCCAGGCCAAGCCGCCCATCGCGGTGAAGACGCTCCACAAACCGACGCCGATGCTGAGAATTTTGGTGCGCTTGCCGCGATCTGAGAGCCGGCCCAGGGGCACGCCGACAAAGGCGTAAATCAAGGTGAAGGCCATCGCCATGTTGCCGAAGTCCGAATCGGTCAACTTGAATTCATCAATAATCGGTGGGCCGAGGGCAGCGGCAATCTGCCGGTCAAAGAAATTCATCGTGTTGATGGCGAACAGGACGGCCATCGCAAACAAAGCTGAGCGAGTGTCGTCTGGCGATGCCGCGGCGGACGGTTTGTCTTGGTTCATAGATGCTGGGCCAGTGTCAGT
>JANOWX010000875.1:0-2524 GCA_031418175.1 Acidobacteriota bacterium
CGAATACGCTTTTGACGCAGGCGTTTGTTTTCCCGCAGATGAATACATTAGGACTTACGCAAAAGAGCATGGAGTTCAGGCTTCAGCCTGTGTGCGTGAACTCCAAGACAGGCTGAAGCCTGAACTCCATGCGCTTGCGCCACGTTTGTTTGAGCTTCTGCGTAAGTCCTATACATCAATCGCAACGTGCTCGGCCGGTTGGGATTTCTGGATCGCTTCAGACTTGGCTTGATTGATTATGACGGCAAGCTTTATTGCAGCCGCTATGACGAGTAACCGAGACAAGCACCGTGAGCCGCGCGCGCAATCGCCACGGCTCTTTTCTTTTACCATCCAGTGCCAGCCTTGCGCGTCCACTGACCGCAACCCAGCCACCGACGGCCAGCCCGTGCCGTACCAGGCGCTATTCCGCAACACCTTCCCCACGCAG
Source organism: Acidobacteriota bacterium (assembly GCA_031418175.1). Taxonomy (GTDB): domain Bacteria; phylum Acidobacteriota; class Blastocatellia; order RBC074; family RBC074; genus JACPYM01. The sequence goes on from JANOWX010000875.1 coordinate 431, forward strand.
TTTATTGCTATTTCTCAGACTTTCCGCTGTAAGGTTCCTCACGCCCAGCCCACTCGATAATGGACAACGGCCCCGCGCGGGGAGCCGCAACCAATCTTCGCTCTCTGGAAGTATTCATGAAATCACTCACCGGTAGTTTATTTTTGCCTTCGTATGCGGACGAGGCGCTTTACACAGCGTCGCAGTTGCAAGTAATTGCGAACGCGCGCGAGTTGGCGCGGCTGGCCGACGGGTGGAACGCCCTGGCAGCAACCAACGAAGGCAGCCCGACGCAACATTTCATCTGGGCACAGGCTTATCACCAAACCTACGGGCAGGCGGCGCAGGTGCAGGTGCTGACCATTGGCCCAGCCCACGCGCCCGAAGCGCTTGCGCCGTTGGTGCGGCGGCCCGGGGTGTTGCCGCGGCTGGAATTGCTGGGCGTGCACGAACTGTGCGAACCGCTCGATTTGCTGTTTGACGGGCAGGACGCGTTGGAGGCGCTGGCCGAGGGGCTGGTCAATTTGGGGCAGCCGCTTTGGCTGGAACGTATGCCCGCCGATTCGCCTGTGATTACGGCGTTGGAGCGGGGCTACAAAGGGCGCGGGCTGGTGCATCGTTCCCCGGCAGAAAGTTACCCGCGCATTCCGCTCGACCGCGGTTGGCGCGAACCGGAAAGCCATTTCAATGCCGGACGGCGCTCCGATTTTCGCCGCGCGCAACGCAAGGCGGCTGAACATGGCGAACTCAGTTTTGAAGTGTTGTCGCCTAAGCCAGCCGAACTTGAACCGTTGCTGGCCGAGGCCTATCGCGTCGAAGCCGCCTGCTGGAAGGGCGCGGAGCAATCGGCGCTGGCGTGTGACGCGAAACGCGGCGAATTCTTCCGGCACTACACGGCCGCCGCTGCTGAATGCGGAATTTTGCGGCTGTGTTTCATGCGGTTGGACGGGCAGGCGGTGGCGATGCAGTTGGCGATTGAGTGCGGCCAGCGTTTCTGGCTGCTGAAAATCGGCTATGACGAAGCATACGCCCGCTGTTCGCCGGGCACGTTGTTGATGCTGCATACGCTGCGTTATGCGGCTGAACGGGGCCTCGCGGCGTATGAATTTCTAGGCTCGTCGCAACCCTGGACGCAGATGTGGACGGAGACGCAGCAGCAATGCGTGTCGCTGCGGACGTATCCGCAAAACCCTGGCGCACTGGCAACGTTGGTTTGCGATGGCGCGCGCCACGCGGGGATTGCCTGGCAGAACAGGCTGAGCAAACAAGCATGACCAGTCTCTTGCGCAAAGCACTCTGGGCGGGCTGGCAGCCGCTGGCTCAGTTCGCCGGACGCCGCTACAGCGCGGGCGGCACTGTCGCCGAAGCGTTGCAAACCAGCCACCAGTTGGCCGGACAAAATTTCGCCAGCACGGTCTGTTACTGGAACGGCGAGCAGGACGCGCCCGAATTGGTCGCGCGCCATTACCTCGAGATTCTCGACGAACTCGCCGCAGCCAAACTCAACAGCTACCTTTCGATCAAAGCCACTGCCCTGCACTATTCGTCTGAGTGGTTAAACAAAATCGCCGAGCGCGCGGCCACAGCCGATGTGCGGCTGCATTTCGATTCGATGTGGCCTGCTTCGGCTGAGTCTACTTTTGCGTTGCTGGATGAATTGCGCAGCCGTCAAACCGCGTTGAGTTGCACCTTGCCGGGCCGCTGGCAACGCAGCCTGACCGATGCCGAGCGCGTCAACGAATGGCAAATCCCCGTGCGCGTCGTCAAAGGCCAATGGGCTGATCCCGCACATCCCGGTATTGATTTGCGCGCCGGCTATCTGGCCGTGATCGAACGGCTGGCCGGACGCGCGGCGCATGTGGCCGTCGCTACGCACGATCATGAATTGGCAGAGGCCGCACTCGCGCGGCTGCGGACAGCGGGCACGTCGTGTGAATTGGAATTGCTCTTCGGCCTGCCGACGCGCGCGGTGTTGCGCGTCGCCCGCGCCGCTGGTGTGCCGGTGCGGATGTATGTGCCGTATGGCGCGGCCTGGGCGCCGTATTGCCTGTCGCAAGCGCGCCGCAATCCGCGCATCCTCTGGTGGGTGTTGCGCGATGCGACGTTGGGCCGCAC
>JANOWX010000876.1:0-7403 GCA_031418175.1 Acidobacteriota bacterium
ACCCGCCGCCCCGCCCGCCACTCCATTCGTCGCCACACGTTACCAGCAGATCAATTGGAAGGATTGCGGCCACGGCGTCTTTGCCAAGCTGCTTTACAAAGACCCCGTGGCACGCACCGTCACGCGGCTTTATAAACTGGCGCCGGGCACCGAATTCACCGAACACACGCATCCCGGCGCCGAACAATGCTTCATCCTCGAAGGCGATTTCATCGTCAATGGCGAAAGCTTCGGCCCCGGCGATTTCCACTGCGCCACACCCGGCAGCACGCACGAATACGTCACGACGACACATGGCACGACCTTGCTGGTAATCACACCGGTTGATTACCGAATGGGCTGAGCACGGTTCAGCAAAACCAACCATCGAATAGCCAAAGAGCACGAAGCTTCTCGCTGAAAGCTTCGTGCTCTTTGCGTTTCAAGCAGAACGCTGCCGCAGATAAACGCAGAAGATCGCAGATGAAATTGATCTGCGATCTTCTGCGTTTATCTGCGGCGAATAAGCTTAGCGGCCTGCCGCCATTGCCTTGCCGCGTTTGATCGTCATTTCCTTAAACAGGTAATCCGCGCCCGCAAACTTCTCCGTCACAAACAGCACGTAGCGGATGTCCACGACCAGACAGCGATTCGACGTGATGTCGTAGTTGTAATCGCCGCCCAGCCCTTCAAAGTTGCCGTCAAAGGCCAGGCCGATCACGTCGCCGCGCCCGTTCAGCACGGCGCTGCCCGAATTGCCGCCCGTGATGTCGTTGGTAGTCAGGAAGGCGACCGGAACGTCTTTCAGCCGCGCATCCACATACGGGCCGAAATCTTTCTTTGCGCTCAACTCTTTCAGCTTCGCAGGCACGTTGAAGGGTTCGACGCCGCTGTCTTTTTCAAGCACGCCGGTCAACGAGGTCTGCCAGTCGTAGCTCACAGCGTCGCGCGGTTTGTAGCTTTTGACTTCGCCATAGGTGAACCGTAGCGTGCGATTGGCGTCCGGGTATTGCGGCCCCTTCTTCCAATCCAGCTTCCAATCCAGGAGGGCGCGCATGTAATCGGCGCGCGCTTTCGGGATTGCGGTGTTGAAAGCCTCCTGCTTTTTCGTCAGCGGCGTGACTTCATCCACGACGGCGGCGGCCAGTTTGACCAGCGGTTCATTGCTCGCGCGCAATTCGCTGGTCGGCATTTTGAAGAGCTTGCTCAACTCATCGAAGGCTTTCAACGGCGTCTCACCCAGCGCCTTGCGGGCGAATTCGGCTTCGGCCTGGCTGCGGCCGGTACTGCTTGCAAAAAACGGTTCGACCGCGCTGGATTTTTGGTTGGCGGGCAATTGGGCCACGCGATTCAGCGCGGCACGAAAGCGCTGCAGATCAACTGCGGCATCACTATTCTTCAGACGTTCGGCAAAAAAGCCCAAGACCTGCGGTAATGCAGCATCACTGAATTGCGGATTGCGTTCGTTCGCGGGTTTCTCTTGATCCAACGCGCGGCGATAGGCCGTGCTAACCGCAAAGAGAAGTTCGCTAGAACCCAACATCCCGGTCAGCGCCTGCTCTTTGGCGCCGTAGCTGTTGAGGTCGCCATACAGCCCGGCGATTTGCGGCAACAGCTTGCCGTACTTCTCTTTCATAGCCGGATTGCTGTCGAGCCATTTGGCATAGGCTGCTTCTTCGACGCGCTTGCGTTCGATCGCGCCCGAACGGCGCAGCCCTTTGACCGTGCCATCGTAGTTTTTCGCGGCATTGCTGAGGCTGAAAATATCATCGGCGTATTTGATCTTTAACGCTGGATCGCGCTCGCCCGCCGCCGTCAAGACGTTGATCTGTTCGTTCAGCGTGTCTACCAGATAAGGCAGCCGCACGCTCTGGTTGTAGTCCACCGAATACGATTCGCGCCAACGAAAGGTCGCGCCCGGATAGCCCAGCACCATCGTGAAATCGCCCTCTTTGACGCCGCTGGCATCGAGCGCCAAAAACTTCTTCGGCTTGAACGGCACATTGTCTTTGTTGAAACCCGCCGCCTTCCCATCTGGCGCGACATACGCGCGCAGGAAGCTGAAATCGCCGCAATGGCGCGGCCATTCAAAGTTATCGGGGTCGCCGCCGAAATAGCCGATGGCCTTGGGCGGCGCATACACCATGCGCACATCGTTGAGTTGCTGATAGATGTAGAGGTGATATTGCGCGCCGCCATAGGCTTCGACGACTTGCGCGACCAGTGCGTCTTTTGAGAATTCGCGCGCCAGATCGCGTTGTTTACCCGCAATCGCGCGGTTGCGTTCGGCATCGCTCATGCCCGGCGTAACGGCGGCCATGACCTGGTCAGTCACATCGCGCGCTTCCTGCGTGATGCGCACGGTGTAGCCTTTGGCCTGAATCTCTTCGGGACGCGCTTTGGCCAGGAAGCCATTCTCGATGTAGTTGTTCTCGGTGGTGGAAGCAGCCGTGATGGCTTCAAACGCGACGTGATGATTGGTGACGATCAGCCCGTCCGGCGAAATGAAAGTGCCCGTGCCGCCGCCGACAATCACGACCGCATCTTTCACACTGGCCTGGGCCGTGCTGTAAATCTCTTCGGGTTTGAGCAGCAAGCCGCGCTTTTTGAGTTGGTCAAACGGCAGCTTGTCAATCGTTTGCGGCAGCCACATGCCTTCGTCGGCGAACGAGGCGAAGGGCGCGGTGAGCAAGGATAACGCCAGCAACGCTGGCAAGAATGATTTGCGGAACACTTGGTAATTCTCCTTCTAAAATCGTTAAGCAGTCTTGGTCAGTGCAGGAGCAGCGCAAACTTTACCACATTCGCCCTTTTCTGCCGCCTGAGTAATCCAGCTTGGCTGCGGCGCTGAAAGACTGGCGAGATGGATCGTAGAAGCAAGCCAACAATAGGCCCCGCCAGTTAGTTGACCAGATAGTCGCTGAGATTCTTCAGCAGGCGTTTGTGGCGAGCAGGCGCAATCTTGCCGATACTGCCGATCACTTTGTTGCGCGGGATGACGGCCAGAAAGCCGATAACGGTCGCCGCCGCTTCCTCAATATGCAGCGCTGGCTTACTCAGCAGCGGGAAACAGCAGTTCGTTACCGTCTGGATCAACGACCTTGATCACGTCGTAACCCCACCAGGACTGCTCGTGCGGGACCGACCGCTCGACGAGTTCACGGCGCAGTTCGGTGAGTCCCACTGGCGTCAACTCCACGAACAAGCGCGCCTTGTCTGTTCGCGCGGCTTCCTCGCACAGAATGATCTCGCATTCCGCGCGCGTGACTTGGCAGACCTTGCCCGCGCCGTCGCCTTCATACCAACTCTGCTCGAAACCGAGCAGGTCGAGGTAGAACCGAAGTGCGCGATTCACGTCGGCAACGAAGAGCACGGGCCGCGTGTACCACCGATGAGTAACTTGCTTCGTGACGGTTGTCTTCGTCATGGCGATTCCCGATCCGCCGAACGACCCAAGCTCAGCGACCCGGCCCACGGGACGTGTGGATTGCAACCACGGTGCTTATGCCGGGTTTGCTGCAGCGCATGGTTAGGCGGCATGGGTAATGTGCTTAGGGGGTGCTGTGAATGTGCCACCCACCCAATGCTGCCGGGTGCGATTGTTAATGACGTCCAGAGCGAGCACAGTGCCGCAGCGGCTGAACTGGCTGTTTGATTCTTGCGCAATTCACCGTTGGCCAGTTAATTCCTGCCAGAGCGGGAATCAAAACATGCGGCGTCCTCCATGCTGAACCTGAACCGAAGTTACGGAACAAACGTAGTTGCTGAAAAACGCGCGCAGTCTAGTCCCGCCTCGCGGCGAAGGCAAGACGGCGCGGGCAAATTGCTGTGAAACCACCTGCGCTTGTGCTAGGTTGCGGCGTATGGAAAAAGCACTTCTACAACGAATCACGCTCAATCCTGACGTTTGCTTCGGCAAACCGACGATTCGGAATTTGCGCTATCCGGTCGAACTGCTGTTGGACTTGTTGGGCGCGGGCATGTCGTTTGCGGACATCCTGGCCGATTATCCCGATCTGGAAAAAGAAGACCTGCAAGCCTGCCTGCTGTTTGCGGGCAAACTGGTGCGGGTGAATTCCATTCACAAAGCCCTGGCCGCCTGATGAACCGCCCCGCGCTATGAAATTCCTCGTTGATGCGCAACTGCCTTATCGCCTGAAAGCCTGGCTCGCGGCCAAAGGGTTCGATGCCATCCATACCACCGATTTGCCGGCGCAAAATCTAACCGCCGACCGTGCCATCGCACGCCGCGCCGATGCCGAAGCACGCATTGTAATTAGCAAAGACAGCGACTTCCCCAAGCTGCACATCCTGCAACAAACGCCCGCGCGGCTGTTGTTGATTACCACCGGGAACATCATCAACCAGCAATTACTGGCATTGTTCGAGCGCAACTTTGAAACGGCGTTACAGCTATTCGAGTCATACGCCGTGGTCGAACTCAACAACTCCTTTGTCACCGGCCATCGGTTCGACTAATCACGAATCGCAGTTTCACAAATCCGCAGCCGCAGTCACCCCGTAGTTCCTGCCGACGGCCCGCGCCGTGCAAATCAAGTCAGGAGAAACGAGAACGTATGCGACCCCAACCAATCATCGGCTTTGCCGTGTGCTTGTTGTGCTGTGCCCTATCAGCAACCGCGCAAACCACCCGCACCTTAACCGGCGCCGTCGTCAACGCCCGTAATGAAAGCGTGCGCGGCGCCACCGTCACCGTCACGACTTCCGCCGGCGACAAAACCGCCGTCACCGATGACGCAGGCAATTTCAGCCTGCCCGTGCCGCGCGAAAACCTGATTGTGCGCGTCAGCGGCCAGCACATCGCCGCCAACGAAACCGCCGTCAGCGCGACCGAAGACAATCTGCGGCTGGAGATCGAATACGTCATCCCCAAAATCCACGACAGTCTGGTGATTTCCGCCGCGCAGCTTGACCCGGCGCTTGACCGGCGCAACGAGGCCGTGTACCGCGACACGTTGTTTAGCCGCGACGATCAGGTCTTCCATCCGCTGGACGCGGGCATCAACGCCGGCCAGCACGAAGGCGGCGGCAAGTCGCTCGAAATCCGCCGCTTCGGCTTCAACCTCGATCACGGCGGCGTCAATGGCGGCTTGTAAGTGCTGGTGGACAACGTGCAACAGAACCAAGGCACGCAAGGCCACGGGCAGGGCTACCTGGGCCAGTTGAAAGCGCTGACGCCGGAGTTGGTGCAGAACGTGGAAATCGTCAACGGGCCGTTCAGCACGGAGTACGGCGATTTTTCGGGTCTGGGCGTTGTGCACATTCGGCTGAAAGAATCGTTGGGCGATCAATTGACGGCGCGCGTGCAGGGCGGGTCGTTCGACACGGTGCGCTCGTTTCTCGGCTACAGCCCGCAGTTGAAATCGGGCGTGGCGTTGCTGGCCTATGAACTGTCGCGCTCGGCTGGGCCGTTCAAAAACCCGCTGCGCTACAAACGCGACAACGCGACGGGCAATTACATTCGCAACCTGAGCGAGTGGAGCGAGTGGAGCCGTCATCTGTCGCGTAGTGTTCGACAGATGACGGCTCCACTTTTAGGCGCACTACATTGTTATCAATGCTTGCCTATTCCATCGCCCTTGCGCTGCGCCGCTGCGCCATGGAAGCTCCTCCTGCTCCACACTTACGGCAGGTCGAAGCGGTCGAGGGTCATCACCTTGGCCCACGCCTTCACAAAGTCCTGCACGAACTTCTCTTTTCCGTCGGATGCAGCATAGAACTCCGACAGCGCGCGGAGTTCGGAGTTCGACCCGAACGCCAAGTCAACCGGGGTCGCAGTCCACTTGACCTTGCCGGTCGCGCGGTCGAGTCCTTCGTAAATGCCCTCAGACGTGGAGGACTTGCTCCACCTGGTGGACATGTCGAGCAGGTTCACGAAAAAGTCATTGCTCAAGGTTCCCGGTTTATCAGTGAACACCCCGTGTCCAGCCTGCCCGGCGTTGGCATTCCCAGCGTTGGCATTTAATGATCGCAGGCCGCCGACCAGCACGGTCATTTCAGGAACGGAGAGCGTCAGCAGGTACGCCCGATCAACCAGCAGTTCAGCCGGTGACAGGCGCTGGCCTTGGCGGAAGTAGTTCCGAAAACCATCGGCAGTCGGTTCCAACGGGGCGAAGGACGACACATCGGTCTGCGCTTCCAATGCGTCTGCGCGTCCCGGCGTGAAGGGAACCACTACGTTGTGACCAGCAGCCTTTGCGGCTTGCTCAATGGCGGCTCCGCCACCCAGTACTATCAGGTCGGCCAGCGATACTTTTTTCGCGCCGCCGTTGAAATCCTTCTGGATGCTCTCCAGCCGCGCCAGCACCTTGGTCAGTTCAGCCGGATTATTGGCCTCCCAATCCTTTTGCGGAGCGAGGCGGATGCGCGCGCCGTTCGCGCCACCGCGCATGTCTGTGCCGCGGAACGTCGCCGCCGAAGCCCAAGCCGTCCTGACCAGTTCCGGTACAGTCAGCCCCGATGCGATGATCTTGGCTTTCAGCGTCGCCACATCCTTTGCGTCAATCTGCTTATAGCTGACGCGGGGAAGCGGATCCTGCCAAATCAAGTCTTCTTTCGGAACCTCCGCACCGACATAGCGAGAACGCGGGCCGAGGTCGCGGTGGGTCAGCTTGAACCACGCCTTGGCAAACGCGAGCCTGTATTCCTCAGGGTTCTCTGCGAAGCGCTTGGCAATCTTCTGGTAGCTCGGATCGAACTTTAGCGCGAGGTCGGTCGTGAACATGACCGGCGCGTGCTTCTTCGACGGATCGTGCGCGTCCGGCACAGTGTTCGCGGCCTGACCATTCGCGGGAATCCACTGGGTTGCTCCGGCGGGGCTCTTGGTCTTCACCCAATCGAAGGCAAAGAGGTTCTTGAGGTACTCCGAACTCCAGGCAGTCGGCTTGGACGACCACGCGCCTTCCAGACCGCTGGTGACCGCGTCACCCGCATTGCCTTTGCCGCACTTGTTATTCCAGCCGAAGCCCTGCTGATCAACACTCTCGGCGGCCGGTTCGGGGCCAGTACATTTGCCCGGATCGTGCGCGCCGTGCGCTTTGCCGAAGGTGTGGCCACCGGCGATGAGCGCAACTGTTTCTTCGTCGTTCATCGCCATGCGGCCAAAAGTTTCGCGGATATCTTTCGCGGCTGCCAGCGGATCAGGGTTGCCGTTCGGGCCTTCGGGGTTCACATAGATCAAGCCCATCTGCACGGCTGCCAGCGGATTCGCCAGATTGCGGTTTCCGCTGTAACGCTCATCAGCCAGCCATTTTTTCTCAGGCCCCCAGAAAACCGGGTCTGGAGCCCAATCGTCGGCGCGTCCACCGGCAAAACCATATGTCTTGAAACCCATTGATTCCAGCGAGACGTTGCCAGCCAAGACCATCAGGTCAGCCCAAGAGAGCTTTTGGCCGTATTTCTGT
>JANOWX010000877.1:0-5733 GCA_031418175.1 Acidobacteriota bacterium
CGAGCGAACCAACCAGCCCGCCAGCCGCGATGCCGAGCACGCCGAACAGCCAGCCGCCGATAAACGCGCCGACGATGCCTACGATAATGTTGCCGATCAAGCCGAACCCGCCGCCACGCATCAACGTGCCGGCCAGCCAGCCCGCGGCGGCGCCGATAATCAAAAACCAAAGCCATGCATTCATCTTACTTTTCTCCCTTCAGATCACTGGTGTTAGTCAATGAAGCGGCCAGGAGGGTGGATGCTTATCCGGCCAGCCCGCTTCTGGGCAACTGCTACACACTTCTACTGCGGAAAAACTACGGATGATTGCTGTGAATACATTGTCGGTAATGGCTCAGTAGAATGAGATGAACGTCCAAGGGCGAGAGCATGGAGTTCAGCCTTTAGGCTGCTGCCCCGCCGCAGGCGGGGTTAACAAGCTAAAGCTTGAACTCCATGCTTCCCGGATCGCGCCACTACCAAATTGTCAAAGCCTCAACGAATCGGGTTATTCGCCGGCGTCCGAGCCGGAGCATTCCCCCGGTTGCCCTGCTGCGTGGCGCGCGGGAACACGGGCACGCTGGCGTTCCCGTCTTTATCCACGGCCTGCACGGCGAAAAAGTAATCGTCTTTGGAATAGCCCTTCACTACGAAATCATTCACCGCGCCGGTTTCGACGCTGCGTTGCCAGAACGGTTGATAGGTCTCGCGCCAGACGATGCGATAGCCGGCCAGATCGGGCTCGGTACCCTTTTGCCAGGTCAGCCGCGTGTCATAGGCCTGCCGCGCGGAGCCAAACGAAACCGCACTGGGCGGTGCGGGAGCCAATGCCATACCGGCCAGCGCGGCGGCGTTGACGCGCGCGACCTGGGCGATGTAGGCCGGGTCAACCATCTCGAAAACATCGCCGTACTTGATGCCGCCTTCTTCGCGGATTTTCTGATGCTGGCGCGTGAAATCTTCGTTCGGCTCGGTAAAGCGCACCGCCGGGAAGCCGCGTTGCAAAAAAGCGCCGTGATCGCCGCCGCGCCCATAACGGTCGCGCCTGAAAACGAGCGTGACTTCAAAGTTATTGACGTAGCGTTCACCAACCTCTTTGATGTAACGGCCCAACTGGCGCGACGGGCCGTCGTTTTCGCCGCCATTCGATTGGCGGGCCCGCGCCTCTGCTTCCGTTTCAATCGTCGGCACGCCTTCGGCAAACACGCGCACGCGCCGGTTATCGCGCACGCCGTTGCCGCCCAGCGTGTTCCCGATAATGTCGTTGGTGAACATGGCCGCGATGTTCAGTTTTTTCGTCTTCGCCATTTCGGCCCAATGATGCGCGCCCAACAAGCCCTGCTCTTCGCCGGGCACGGTCATAAACACGATGGTCGCGTCGAATTCGTATTTGGACATCACGCGCGCCATCTCCATCACCGCCGCCGTGCCCGAAGCGTCGTCGCTGGCGCCGGGCGCGTCGCATTCCGTGTCGCTCCCCGGCGAACAAATCGAATCGTAATGGCCGCTGACCACGACCATGCGGTCTTTGGCTTCGGCTTGCACACCGGGCAGCGTGGCGACGACGTTGACCAGCTTGGTTTCTTTGGCGACGCGGCCCCCGGCGGGTTGCATGAATTCGTCTTCGGTCACTTGCAAACGGCCGCCGGCTTCGCGGCTGTACCGATCCATCTCGGCTTTGATCCAGCGCCGCGCCGCGCCAATGCCGCGCGTCGCGCTTTCCTGATCCGACATCGTATGGCGCGTGCCGAAGCTGACCAGTTTGCGAATGCTGGCTTCGATATTGGCGGCTGAAATTTCAGCGACGATTTTTTCGATCTGGGGGTTGAGTTTGGCGGAGCTTTGCACCTGCTGGGCCTGCGCGACTGGCAGCGCCAGACTGGCCAGCAAGGCAAAACCGAAACTCAAGCGGAACGCTTGTCTCATTAAACTTCCTCTCTTTTGGAACGGGCGGCGTTATTGCCAGGTAGCGGGATTACGGCGGGGATTATAGGCGGGAAGGTTTGGAATAGGAAGCGTGCGGCAGTCGGCAGTAAGCAGTGGCAGTAGGCAGTCGGCAGTAAGCAGTGGCAGGTTGCAGTGGTAGGAAGTTGCGGCTTGCTGCTACTGCCACTGCCTACTGCCACTGCCTACTGCCTACTGCCACTGCCGACTACTTCCGGACTTCGTAAACGACGCCCTTCCAAACGACGATGACCTGGCCGAGTTGGAAGAACTGTTCGAGTGAAGGGTTTTGAATCAGGATTTGTTGATATTCCTGGCTGCCGCGCACGAGCCGTTTGATCGGCTGGGTGGTTTCAGACTTGTATTCATCGTCAATCCAGAAGCCGTGATCGAGATGGAAGACGTGGCCATTCAGCCGCTTCATCAAGGGCTTGAACTGATCTTGCGCTTCTTTGAGGTCGGCCTCTTTGGTGCGCGCGTCAATGTCCTTGGCGCCCTTGGCATCTTTGTCCGAACCCTTTGGAGGCATAAACCCAAAGCTGCGGCCCTTGAGCGCTTTCAACAACTCGCGATTGCTGGTGGCTTTGCCCGCTTCAGTCTTAGCGGCGCTGGCAGCTTTCGCCGCAGCGTCTTCAGCCGAACGATTGCGGCGCGGCCCGGGCAAGTGCAGTTCGTTCACCAACTCTTTCTTTTCCGGTTCGCCCAGCAGGACAAGCTGCGCCGGCGAACGCAGCGGGGCATCGTTGCCCAGCCGCATTGGCGTCAGCCCGCCCGCCGTTTGATTGCCGTTCAGATGGTTGCCGTTCAGATGATTGAACGAGATTGCCGTCGCGGGCAGATTGAATGAGGGTGGCGGCGCTTGCGGCGCGGCGACCGTGGGCGCGCTGGGTTCGACCGCCAGTTGGCGCAATTCCGACGCGCTGGTAAGCGCGACAAGGCTCTGCGGTGTTGGGAAACTCGGTGTAGTTGCTGGCTGCGGGATGGCGGGACGCGCGGAGGCTGCCAACTCGGTGTTCAGCGAACCAGCCTCTGGCGTGGCGCTCACAGTCTTTTCAATTTGGTTCAGCCGCGCGCGGGTCAACTCTTCCAACTTCAAACCGGCCTCATCATTCACGGCGCCGTTCGTGAATGCAGCCGCGCGTGCAGGCGTCGGCGCCGCTGCGGCAGGCGCTTGATCGAGAGCAATTCGAGACATGGCTGCCTGTTCGCTTTGCGGGACTTGTGCGCGCCACCAAACGCCCGCGCCCAGCACGGCAAATAATACGGCGCAGGCCACCCCCGTCGCCGCCGTCCAGTCAAGCTTCCAAGCGCTGAAATCAAACCATTGCGCCACCGCACGCGGCCACTGCGCCACAGCATGCTGCCAACGCGACCACAGCGGTTCGGCAACTTGAACGGGCGCGGCTGGTGACGCGGCGGGCAACGGGCTGAGTTGATCACTCAAGCGCGCCAAAGCCACGACGTGACGCCGGCAGGCGGCGCAGCCCGCCAAATGTTTTTCAAAGCGAAGCTGGACGGGCGCTGCGAGGACGCGCTCGACATAGGCGCTGGCGGTGTCGGCATCGAAACCGGCACAGGGCGCAATCGGCGCGCCGCCCTGCTGCAAATGCCGTCGCAGCATCGTGTCAAATTCGTAAGCCGGATTGTGTTGTTTGTGTGCCACTGCTGTTCACTTTGTAAAGGGGGTTTCCAAAGGCGCAAACCGTTTCGGACTGGCTCTGCTCCCACTTCCCTGTCACCGCTTGAACGCCCGTAGAGCCTAAGCTTGCGTGTTGACGAAGCGCAGATCAAATTTCCATCAGGGCGCGCGCTCGACAACGGCGGCGCGCGCTTCGCTGATCAGCTTTCTGACATCAACCTCTGAACGCGCGGCCAGCGCCAGGCATTCGGCGATTTCGGCGCGGCGCAAGCCGTAGCTGCGCTGCAAAATTTCTTCGGTTTTCTTTTTGACCTGCTTTTGGGCTTTGGCGAGCCAGCGGCTGATCGTTGCTTCGTGCACGTTCATCAGCAAGCCGATCTCGCGCAAGGTCAGATCGTCGAAATAGTAATAGTTGAGCATCAGCCGGTCTTTGGGATCGAGCGCGGCAAAGGCCTGGGACATCGCCTCTTCGGTAGCCCGGCGCAGGCGCGTGTCTTCGATGTCATCAGGATGCACGATGGGCGCGTGCAGCGGCGCGTGATAGCCGTTCGCCCCGTTCGCCAAATCGGCGTACTGATTGGCCAGGCGGTCGAATTCGCTGACTTCTTCGATCTGCTCAAAGCGCGCTGTCTGGCGCTTGCGGTCAATGAAGGCCTGATAGATCACGGCGCGCAACCAGCCGCCCAAACTGCCGCGCCCCGAATAATGCGCGAGCTTGCTCAAGCGCCGGTCGCCGTCCTGCCGTATGCCGTAAAGCTCGCCGAAGACGAATTGCACCAGGTCTTCGCCCTCGGCGTCGTCTTTGGTTAAGGCCCGCGCCGCCGCGTGCATGCCGTGTTTGTATTCGGTCTCAAAGGTGCGCCAGGCTTTTTCATCGCCCTTTTCGCAGGCAATGGCCAGGCATAATTCGTCGGCGCGCAACGTGACCAAGGCATCGGCGGCGCTTTCGAGTTCTGCGGCGGTGTCGGCATTTTTATTGGCGCGCGCCAGCACCGCTTGCAGGCGCTGGGCGAATTCGGCTGGCGTTACGCCATAGCGTTCCGCCACGCTCTCCCAGAGAGCCGCGATAGTCCGGGCGTAACGCGCTGTGAAGTCGTCCTTCTTCATCTCCTCCGCCAGCAGCTCGCGCGTTGGCTTGGGTGCGGCGATTGCCGCGGTCTCGTTGCTCACCGCGAAATCGCCCGCCCCGAAGCCTGTCTCATTCGCCCACACCAGCCCATTGCCGGTCACGGCGGCGCTCAAGCTCGAATCCCAAACGTTGAATGGCTTTGCAAGGGTCAAAAGCCGGGCGGATTCTAGCACGCCATGCAAGGACGGGAGGACAGGGCGACGGGAAGCGGGAGAGAAATTCTTCGACTCTCCCCCACGCCCTGTCACCCCGCCCCCCCGTCCTTCAAGTACCCGGCCAAGCACTCGGCCAGTTCCCGCACCAAGCGGGCGCGCACTATTCCGCTGTTCGTCGGCGGTTCGCGTACGGCCCGCCCCACGTGAAATTCGACCTTCGTCTTTTTTTGGCATAGTGCCTCGATGGTATCCCGCTCGACGCCGCCGCCCACCAGGATCGTGATCTCCGGCGCGGCCACGCGAGCCAACTCAGCCAGCCCTGTCAATCGTTGCGGCCATTCTTTGTGTACGTCTTTTGCATCACCGCTCGTCAGTATGCGATCTATTTGCGGATGGCGTTTGAGTTCTCGCAGCGCTTGCCGCGCATCCGGCACGGCCTCAAACGCGCGATGAAACGTCGCTTTGGTCCCCGGCGCGCTCGCCAAGACTTGCGCGAGCAAGGTGTGATCAATGCGCGGGGCGTCTGGTTGACCTGTCAAAAACCCTAACACCAATCCATTCACCCTCGACGTGGCCACCGACAATTCAGCGCATGAACGCGCGAGCCAACAAAGTCTTTCAATTTTTTTTGCCTCACGCACGAAAAAATCTTCTTCTTCGCGCAGCATGACGCGCACGGGGATGCGCACCGCCGCCAGCACATCCCTGACCAATTCCAATGGCGGGGTCAAACCGCCGGCCTCCAAATCGCGCACCAATTCCAACCGATCCGCACCCCCGGCTGCGGCAGCAACGGCATCGGCGACTGAACAGGCGATCACTTCGAGCATTGTTTTCCCCGCCAGGACTTAGGCACAAGAGCATGGAGTTCAGGCTTCAGCCTG
>JANOWX010000878.1:0-1696 GCA_031418175.1 Acidobacteriota bacterium
GCTTGATTATGCCAGTCAAGCCCTTGCTCACGCGCGGGCTACTCACTTTACTGAAAACTATGCGACCACAAGACCTGATTGAAAAGAAACGCGACGGCGGCGCCCTCACGTCCGCCGAAATTGCCTTCCTGATTCGCGGCTACACGCGCGACGAAATTCCCGATTACCAGATGGCCGCCTGGCTGATGGCCGGATTCCTGAACGGCTTGAGCGAAGCCGAAACGCAAGCCCTGGTCGAAGAGATGCTGCATTCCGGCGAAGTGCTGACGCACGCTTCGATTGCCGAACCAAAAGTAGACAAGCATTCGACCGGCGGCGTGGGCGACAAGACCTCGCTCGTGCTCGCGCCCGTGGCGGCTTGTTGCGGCGTGGCGGTGCCGATGATTTCAGGCCGTTCGCTGGGCCATTCGGGCGGCACGCTGGACAAGCTCGAAGCCATCCCCGGCTTCCGCACCGATCTTTCGCTGGCTGAATTCCGCGCGACGCTGGCCCAATGCGGTCTCGCGCTGATCGGCCAGACCAAAGAGATCGCGCCCGCCGACCGCAAGCTTTACGCCTTGCGCGATCTGACGGCGACCGTGCCGTTTCGCCCTTTCATCGTCGCTTCGATCATGTCTAAAAAGCTGGCCGAAGGAATTGATGGGCTGGTGCTGGACGTGAAGTCCGGCAACGGCGCGTTTATGCAAAGCGATGCCGAGGCGCGCCAATTGGCCGAGATGCTTTGCGCGGTGGGCCGCCGTATGGGCAAACGCGTGACGGCGCTGCTCACCGATATGAATCAACCGCTGGGCCACTGGGTTGGCAACGCCGTCGAGACGCGCGAAGCCATCGAATGTTTGCAGGGAAAGCTGGATGGCGATTTTGCCGAATTGAGTTTGGAACTGGCCGCGCAAATGCTGGTCGTGGGCGGCGTGGCTGAGCTTGAACCCGCGCGGCAACAAGTGCGCGAAGCGCTCACGTCGGGCCGTGCGCTCGAAAAGTTCAAGGCTTGTATCGCGGCGCAAGGCGGCGATCCGCGCGTTTGCGACGAGGTGCGCTTGTTGCCCCAAGCCGCGCGGCAATTGACGATTCGCGCCGAACGTGGCGGTTACGTCGCGCACATTCAGACCGCCGAACTGGGCCGCGTCGTGCAGGAATGGGGTGGCGGCCGGTTGCGCTTGGAAGACCGCATTGATTACGGCGTCGGGTTGGAGATTCACGCTAAGCTGGGCGCGCAGGTGCAAGCAGGCGAGGCGTTGGTGACGGCGTATTACAACGATGAGGCGAAGCTTGACGAAATGCAGGCGCGTTTGCAGGCAAGTTATGAAATCAGCGCGGTGGCCCCGCAAGCTGAAAATTTAATCAAGGCGGTGATTTGAGCTATAGCATTCGTAACTACTCAGCCCGGTGCGGCGCGCGTCTCGCGGGCAGGCGTGGCGGCGGACGGGAGCGTGCCGGAGGGCTACCTTTCATCCTCAATCCGTCTACTGCCAAGCTGCCCGCGAGACGCGGGCGCACCAGGGCTGAATAGTTACTAGCATTCAAACAAATGTTTTCCCACGAAGAGCCACGAAGAAAACCAAAGTGATCTGTTAAAGGCGCCGCTTGCCAGCTTCGTGATGCTTCGTGTGTCTTCGTGGGAGAGTTTCTTTTTCTTGAAATCTATAACCGGCTAAGCGACCACCGCCAGCACTTCGCCAGCGTTCACCGTTTGGCC
>JANOWX010000879.1:0-21358 GCA_031418175.1 Acidobacteriota bacterium
GATAAATTCGAGCAGAAGAAGTAGCCCCAAGGGCAATGGCCTTGACCGAATTCCTTGCCCCTCGTAGTAGCGAATTTATTCGCGCTGTCACGTAACGAATAAATTCATTACTACAAGGGGGCGTCTGCTCACCCATATCCAAATAAACGCGGAGAGTGAAAATGTATTCGACACGGTTCAAAGTTTATGCCCTGGCTATGCTGCTGGCATTCAGCGCCTGGCAATCGTTCAGTGGCGCAAACGCGCAAACTACAATAGAGCACGCTCAACTGGATGCGCAGACACGCGCGGCAGTGATCGAAGATGCGTTGAAAGCGCTCAACGCCAGCTATGTCTTCCCCGACAAGGCCAAGCAAATGGAGCAGGCCATCCGCGCCCGTGCCGCGCGCAAGGAATACGACAGCCTCACCGATGCCGAGGCCTTTGCCCGCGCCCTGACCGAACATTTACAGGAAGTCAGCCGCGACAAACACCTGCGCGTGCTCAACACCAGCGGCGGCGGCGCGAATTTCGCCACGCGGCTCGACCCGGAGTTGAACCGGTTGCTCAGCGCGAAACGCAATTACGGCTTTGAGAAAATCGAACGGCTGGGCGGCAATGTCGGCTACCTGGACCTGCGCGGCTTTGAAGACCCCGGCGCGGCGCGCGACACCGTCACGGCGGCAATGGCGTTTTTGACCAATACTGACGCGCTGATTTTTGACCTGCGGCAGAATGGCGGCGGCACACCGCACATGGTCGCGTTGCTTTCCAGCTATCTGTTCGACAAGCCGGTGCACCTTAACAGCATCTATGACCGGCCCAGCAACACGACGCGCGAATTCTGGACACAGGCCGAAGTACCCGGCAAACGCTACGGCGATAAACCTGTTTTTGTGCTGACCAGCAAACGCACGTTTTCAGCGGCGGAAGAGTTCACCTACAACCTGAAGAACCTGAAACGCGCCGTCATCGTTGGCGAAACGACCGGCGGCGGCGCACATCCTGTTTCCCCGCGCCGGCTGGGCACACAATTTATCATCACCGTGCCGATGGCGCGTTCGATCAATCCGATCACCAAAACCAATTGGGAAGGCACCGGCGTCGCGCCCGACATCGCGGTAAGCGCCGAACAGGCATTGAAAGCCGCGCACCTGGCCGCGCTGAAAGCCATTCAACCCAAAACCACCGAGCCGCAATTGGCGGCGCAGTTAAAGACGTTGATTGAAACGCTGAGCAGCGAACTTGGCGAGACCGCACGCCAAACAATCGAAGGTAGCGCCAACACTGCCCCGCCAAAAGCCGCCGCCCAGTCCGCTCAAGCCGCACAGACCGCGCCCGCTGCCGCGCCACAGTCCGAATCCAAATTGCCCGATACGCCCGCTGGCCGCAGCTTTGGCAAGTTTCTGGCCGCGCTCAACAGCGGCAAGCTCGAAGAGATGAAGCGTTTTCACCGCGAGAGCGGCGGCGAGGAAGAGAACGCCCAGCAGGATTTCGGCATGTATCAACAAACCGGCGGCTTGCTATTGCACAGCCTGACGCGCAACAGCGATTACGAACTGACCGCGTTGGTGCAGACCGCCAAAGACCAGGGCTGGCTCAACTTTTCGATCAACGCCGCGCGGCAAGCCCCGCATGGAATCACCGACATTCGCGTGCAGCCTACCGCTGCTCCCACTGGCAACTCACCGAGCAATGCTGCGCCAACCAGCAAGACTAGCCAGTCAAACGCAACACCGGCTAGCAACAAAAAGCTGAGCGAAGCCGACGCACTAAAAGAAATCGAACGTCATCTGGATCAACTCAGCGCCGCCGATGAATTTTCAGGCGTCGTGCTGATCGCCAAAAATGGCAAACCGTTGTTTCAACGCGTGGTTGGCTTGGCGAACAAGGCCAACAACACGCCCAACCGGCCCGACACGAAATTCAATCTGGGTTCGATCAACAAATTCTTTACGCACGTCGCCATCCTGCAATTGATCGAAGCGGGCAAGCTCAAACTCGACGACACCATCGGCAAACACTTGCCTGCCTATCCGAACCAACAGGCCGCCGCCAAAGTCACGCTCAACCACTTGCTCAACATGCAATCCGGCATCGGCGATTTCTTTGGCGCGAAGTTTGAAGCGGCTCCAAAAGACCGCATCCGCACGATCAATGATTACCTGCCATTTTTTGCCGACGCGCCGCTGGCGTTTGAACCGGGCACGCAGCGCAAATACTCAAACGGCGGCTACATCTTGCTGGGCGCAATCATCGAGAAGGTGACGGGCCAGAGCTATTACGCTTATGTGCGCGAGCACATTTACAAACCCGCCGGGATGACCAACACCGATGCTTACGAAGTTGACGCCAACGTGCCGAACCGCGCCACCGGCTACACGCGCCGCTCAGGGCGGGGCGGCGACGAACGAGTGGACAACGTCTACACCAAACCCGCGCGCGGCAGTTCGGCGGGCGGCGGTTATGCGACGGCGCAAGACTTGCTCAACTTCGAATTGGCGCTGGCGGCGGGCAAGCTGCTCGATGCCACACACAGCAAACAAATGCTCGGCAACCTCGGCGTCGCGGGCGGCGCGCCGGGCATCAACGCCGAATTCACTGGCGGTCATCCCGCCGGCTACACCGTGATCGTGCTGTCTAACTACGACCCGCCCAGCGCCGAAAATGTCGGACGGAAGGTGCGCGGCTGGCTGGGCATTCAGGACTAATGCGAAAAATCAAAAGGCTCGGACGAGAGCGCGGCATCGCCGTCACCTTTGTGGCACGGCGCAGAAAGGGCCGTCACGGCACGTTGTGCTTCGGCGCAAACCGGGCTGTGGTGCCTGATCTCAAAGACGAACTCCGAACTGGCACCTTGCACGCCATTCTCGCGCAGCTTGGTTTGCAACCGTCAGATTTAACAGCGTAGGAGAACCGATGTTTCTGTTTCAATATCCGGTGAATTTGCTGGCCGAGCCGGACGGGGGCTACGTGGTGAGCTTTCCCGATCTCCCGGAAGCCATTACGCAGGGCAATGACCTGGCCGAGGCGCTCGCCGCAGCCGCTGATTGTTTGGAAGAAGCCATTGCCGGGCGCATCCACGAGCGCGGCGAGATCCCCAAACCCTCGCCGCGCGGCCAGCACGTGGTTTCGCTCTCCACCCTCTTCAGCGCGAAAACCGCCTTGTATTTAGCCATGCAAGAGGCGCGCGTCAGCGAAGCCACGTTAGCGAAACGGCTGGGTTGGCGCATGCAGGAAGTTCAGCGCTTGCTCGATCCGCGCACTACTTCCGAACTCTTACGGTTTGAACAAGCCTTGGCTGCGCTGGGTTGGCAGTTGGCGGTGGCAGCTCGCAAAGTGGCTTGAAGCCAGGCTCCTGAGTTTCTCAATCGGGTCTCAGGTTCATGCGTGGCGGCTCGTGCAAATACTTCTCCCGCTCTTCCGGTGTCAAGCCCCGCGTCACGCGCGTGCGGGCGAGGGCGAGTACATCTTGAATCGGGCGGCAGACTTCGCAGGCGTAAATACGCGCCGTCTTGTCATTGCTCGCCGTCACGATGTACTTGCCGTCGGGGCTGAAGGCTGCGCTGTTCACTGAATCTTTATGCTCGCGGATGAGAGTCACACTTTGTCCAGTGTTCGCTTCCCACACCCGCGCCGTGCCATCCGCACTGGCTGCCACTACGAAGCGGCCGTCAGGGCTGAAGGCCACGCTGAGGACAAGCGCTGTGTGCCCGCGCAGTTCTCGCACGCTGCGCCCCGTACTCGCCTCCCAGACTCGCACCGTGTTTTCCTCACTTCCAGTGACCACCCACTTGCCATCGGGGCTGAACGCCGCGAAGACTCGTCCTGTGGAGACGGGCAGGGCAATGAGGCTGCGCCCCGTGCTCGCCTCCCAAATCCGCGCCGTGCCATCACTACTCCCCGTGACCACGAACTTGCCATCGGAGCTGAATCTGGCGCTCATCACAGCTTCCTTATGCCCACGCAATTCCATCAGGCTGCGTCCGGTGCTCACATCCCAAATCCGCGCCGTGCCATCACCACTGGCCGTGACCACGCGCTGGCCATCTGGGCTGAAGGCTGCGCCGACTACTCTTTTTGTATGCCCGCGCAGTTCCAGCAAGCTCTGGCCCCTGCTCGCCATCCACACCCGCGCGGTTTTGTCATCACTCGCCGTGACGAGCAGCTTGCCGTCGGGACTGAATTCGGCGCTCGCCACGGTCTTCTTGTGCCCTTGTAATTCTTTCAAGCTTTGGCCCGTGCTCACCTCCCAAATCCGCGCCGTTTTGTCCTCACTAGCCGTGACAACGAATTTGCCATCGGGGCTGAAGGCCGCGCCGAATAACTGGCCTGCGTGCCCGCGTAGTGCGGTCGCCACGCCGCTCCGATTCACCGCCCACACACGCGCATCGTGACCTAAACCTGTGACAACCGACTTCCCGTCCGGGCTGAACTCTGACTTGCCGGCGGAGTTGCCCCCGACCGGGTCTCCACGCAACTCTTTCCAGGTTTGACCCGTGCTCACCTCCCAGATCCGCGCCCCATCGTAACTCTTCGTGAGCACCAGTTTGCCATCGGGGCTGAACGCCACGCTGCCCACCCGGCTGGTATGCCCGCGCAGTTCTTTCAGGCTACGCCCGCTACGCGCCTCCCACACGCGCGCCGTGCCATCGTAACTCCCCGTGACCACCAATTGACTGTCGGGACTGAAGGCCGCTCCGGCCACGAAACCTGTGTGCCCGCGTAGTTCGGCGAGAGGACGCAAGGTGCGCGCCTCCAACACCCGCGCCAGGCGATCATTCGCCGTGAGCACCAATTGACCATCAGGGCTGAAAAGCAATATCTCATTTACAACACCCTCGCGCGCGTGCATTTCGGCGAGACGGCGCCAAGTGCGTACCGACCACATGCGCACTGTTCTATCAAGGCCCGACGTGGCGGCGATCTGCCCATCGGGACTGAACGC
The DNA here is from genome assembly GCA_031418175.1 of Acidobacteriota bacterium. GTDB lineage: Bacteria > Acidobacteriota > Blastocatellia > RBC074 > RBC074 > JACPYM01. The sequence goes on from JANOWX010000879.1 coordinate 4,928, forward strand.
CACGCGCTCCACCCCATCCGAATGCCCGCGCAAGACGGTCACCTCTTTGCCCGTAGCGGCCTCCCAAACCCTTGCTGTCTTGTCATCGCTCACCGTGATCACCAACTTGTTGTCGAGGCTGAAGGCGGCGTGCCTCACCATTAGTGTGTGCCCTTGCACTTGGGTCAGGCATTGGCCAGTATTTGCATCCCACACCCGCGCCACCGGATCACCCTCGCCCGCTGTGACTACTAACTTGCTGTCAGGACTGAAGACTGCGCAACGCACCCAACTCGTATGTCCGCGCAATTCGGCTACGCTGCGTCCTGTGGTTGCTTCCCACACCCGCGCCGTGTGATCAAAGCTGGCGGTGAGTACCAACTTGCCGTCGGGACTGAAAGCCGCGCTCGACACTGCATTTGTGTGCCCGCGCATGGCCGCCTGCACGTGTGATTCAGGCAAGGCTTGCCGCAGGGCATCCTCGGCCTGAGTGGTCTGTTTGATCCGCATGGCCTCCATCGCCAACAGCACGCTCAACTCCGGGTCGGACGGCAACTGCAAGGTCGCATTCGCCGCCAGTTCGCGTGACAGCGCTTCAGCTCTGGCTTGCTCCGCAGCGTTGCGCTCCTTGATGGCGAACAACGCCAGCGCGGCTACAGCGGCTACGATCACTGCTGCCACAGCCGTAGCACGCAGCAAACCGCGCCGGAACGCCGCGCGTTGCCGCCGCACTTCCGCGCCCGGCATATTCGTCTCGACCCATTCGCGGTCGAACACACGCGCATAAATGCGATTGCGTTCGCGCAGCCGTCCTTGTTCGACCCGCGCGACACCTGACAGCCGCAGCACGCCCACTACCGGGTTCGCCTCGTCGTCGCGCACACGCCTGCCACGCTGCACCTGTTCGTAGAGATGCAGCAGACTCGGCAGATCAACTTCGCTGTGCAGCATTCGTTCGCGCACGAAGAGCAGATTGTCATCGCGCTCTTGCGCGCGCGGCGTGAAGAACATCTCCTCGCACAAACGATCCACCGCTTGCGGATGGCGGATGGCGGATTGCGGATTGGCATCAACGAGTGCCTGGCAGAGCCGTTGCGTCAGGTATGGGTGCCCGCCGGCCCAGTAATGAATACGCTTCAGCAAGGCTGGCGCGTCTTTCTCCTGGCAGTTCAAGCCTTCTGCTAAAGCTACGGCTTCCGCTTCGGTGAAATCGTGCAGCTCGATGCGCTGCCCGATGTTGAAGGGCGTCATCCGCGTGTCGCGGATCAAATCCGACGGCGTCGCCACGCCGAGCAAACAGAAACTCAGGCGTTCGAGTTCCGGGTCTTCCGCGCGCCGGTTGTAGCATTCGCGCAGCGCGGCAAAAAATTCATCGGTCGAAAACGGCAGGCTCAGCACCGCGTCAATCTCGTCCACGAAGATCACCACCTGGCCGGGATAATGCGGCAAGAGCACGTCGCGCAGCGCGCGCAGCCAGCGTTGAATGGGGCTGAGTTCGCGTTGCGCGCGCCAGTAAGCCAGCAGTTCGTCTTCGAGTTCCAGTTGCTGGCCGATGTAACTGAGCAGGCCGCGATACCATTGCTCGGCAGTCACGTTCTGCCCGATGGCGGTCAGGTCGAGAATGGCGACGCCGACTTCGGCTTCGCGCAACCGGAAGGCCGTTTGCACCATCAGGCTGGACTTGCCCATCTGGCGCGCGGTCAGCACGTAACAAAACCGGCCCTGGCGCAATGCTGTGAACAACTCGGCATCGGCTTGCCGTTCGACATAACAGCGGGCGTCGCGCCGCAGCGTACCGCCGGTGACATAGAAGTTGGTGGTTAAGCTGATCATTCAGTCTATCGCTCGCTTCCCACGATGCCACGCGCTTACCGCGTGGAGGTTCACGCTGGTTGCTAAACGCGAACGGCTCGCTTCCCACGATGCCACGCGCTTGCCGCGTGGAGGTTCACGCTGACTGCTACGGCGAGGCGTCACATTCACAATGGGCGTAGCAAGTAACGTGAACCTCCACGGCGCAAGGCCGGGGCATCCGGGAACGGCCCCTCGCGCTTTGTAGCAGGTAACGTGAGCCTCCCCGGCGCAAGGCCGGGGCATCCGGGCTTTCCGTCACCAATCAGATCACTCACAACAAATGCTCTTCCAGATAGCTCGCGTACAACTGGCAGCGCGGTCTTGCCGCGCGCGCCGCATCGCCCACCACCACGCCCGCGCTGCGCAGGCGATAAAAACTCTCAGCCGTCGGGCACGGCTGACCTTGCAACAAGCCGCGCACAACTTCGCACAACGCCGCATCCTGTGACAACGCGAAGAGCAACCGCCGCAAGTGGTCGCCGAATGGCCCTTCGTCGTGCGCGGCCTGTGCTGCCAGCGCCTCAAAGCTTGCGCCCTGCGCCATCAACTCGTGCAGCCCGCAACGCACCAGGTACGGATGGCCGCCCACCAGACCAAAGAAACGCTCAACCTCTGCTTCATTCAAAGGCGCGCCGTAACGGCGATTGAGTTCGGCCACTTGATCAAGCGTGAAATCTTCGAGCGTGAGCCGCGTGCCGACATTGAAGGGCGATTGGTGTATGTCGGTGATGAACAGATGCGCTTCGGTCGCGTAGGCCAGCGCCAACGTCAGCCGCGGCCACGGCCCCGCCGGATCGAGCGAACGCGCGTTGTGCCACGAACGGAAGAGACCGAAGACTTCGTTGCCAAAGGCGCAGGCAAAAAGCCGGTCAACTTCATCCATGCCCCAAACCAATTGCGCTTGAGTCTGGCCCAGCACCGCGCGGCGCAGATAGCGCGTGAAATTCATGCTCGGCCCCAACTCATCGTCCCAGACCTCGGCGGGCGCCACGGCGAGTTCCAGTTGCTCGGCCAACACCTTTGCCAGCGCCAGCAGGAAGCTTTCAGCCGAGGCCAGTTGCGCGGCGTTGAACAATTGAAAATCGGTGAGCGCCACGCGCGCGCCCGCCGCCCGCGCCTGTTGCAGGCTGCGCGCCAGCAGCGAAGTCTTGCCCACCTGGCGCGCGCCTTTGACCAGCACGATGCTGTCGCGCCGCGTGATGGCGGCTTGAAACTCCGCGTCCGTCCGCCGCTCGACATAAAAGCGCGAGGCCAACGGCATCGCGCCGCCGACCGGTTCCAATTCTTCGTGCGGCTCTTCGTGCATATTGCCGGAACCTGCCGCGTCGTTCATCGCTTCAGGGCCCGGCACCGCGCGCACCTCAGCAACGAAGCTGTAGCCGCGTCCCGGCACGGTCACGATGTAGCGATGCTCATCGGGCGTTTCGCCGAGCGCGCGCCGCAAGGCAAAGACGTGCACGCTGAGGTTGCCCTCTTCGACGATGCTGTCCGGCCACAAACGCCGCAGCAATTCTTCTTTGCTCAGCACCTGCTCACGCCGCTCGACCAGCGCCAGCAACAATTCGAAGTCTTTGGATTTGAGCGGCACCACCACGCCCGCGTTGAGCAACAGCCGCTTGGCGACATCCAGGCAGAATGAATCGAAGAGATAAAGTTGTGGAGTTGTTTGGCTCATTATCGTGACCTGAAGAAAGTTTGGTAGTGGCTGAGTCAAGCGGGATGTGTCAGTAGCCCGCGCGTAAGCTAGGGGCTTGTTTGGCAGCAGACAGCCCTTGCTTACGCGCGGGCTACTGACACGCTGTCCCACCCGATTTAGCCACTACCGAAAGTTTATTGCTGCCGCAGGTTCGCTTCCTTTCCATGCAGCCCCTGCCACGCGCCGGATTGAATGAAGCTGGCCCAATAGTATGGATGCCGCCGCGTCTGACGTTGCAACATCCGCAATTGCACTTGCCGCAACGCTGCGCTGCGTCCCGCGCCGCGTTGTAATGCGCGGTAGTAAGCAATCATCAACTCGCGCGTGCCTTGGTCTGAGACCGGCCACAAACTCATCACCTGGCTTTCAGACCCGGCCAGCACCAGCGCGCGCCGCAGCCCATAGACGCCTTCGCCGTTTTTCACTTCGCCCACGCCGGTGTTACAGGCCGAGAGCACTACCAACTGCGTCCCCCACAGATCAAGTCCAGCGACTTCCAGGGCCGTCAACACGCCGTCTTCATTGCCGCGCTGATTGGCGCCCGCCAGCGCCAGCCCCGAGCGCAACAACGGATGCTCGCCGCGCACTGTTGCAGGCAGCCTTGCCGCCTCCGCTCCGAACAGGCCCAGGTCGCGTGTGCCCGCCGTGCCGTCCGCCAGGTCTTGCAGAAAGAAGCCGTGCGTGGCGAGGTGCAGCAGGCGCGGGCTGCTGATCTGCTTGAGCGCCGCTTTGGTGGCTTGCTCACGGACGAGCACGGTCGCTTGCGGCAGAATCCGTTTGAGCGCCTGTGCCTCGGCGACTGTTCCTGGCAGCGGAGTGAAGCGCGCGCGGGCCAGCAGGCTTTGCAGGTCGTCGCTCTGCTCGCCCACCAAGGGGAGTCCGAGATCGCGCTGCATGGGCGCTTCGGCGCGTTCGCCAAAGGCGGGGGTCGGCGACGATCAGCGGATTGTTCTGGCTGGCGCGGGCGAGTTGCAAACGCAGCAGGTCGCGCCCGCTGGTCAGATAGCTGAATGAATAGCGCGTGACCAGATAGCGTTGCCGCTCATCCACCAGGGCCGCGAAGGGCAGCAGATTGAGCGCGCCATCGGGCGCGAGCAACACGCGGCGCGTCACGCCCAGCAAAGCGCGCAAGGGACGCATCACCTGCTCATCAACGTTGCGCGCGAGGCGTTTGACATCTGTTCGACGCGGATCACCCAGCGCCTGGCGCAAGGCGGCAACAGCTTCATCTATCGCTTGCTGCTCGCCCAACTCCGCCCACTGGACTTCGCCTAGTTGGCGCAACACGTATGCCACATAACGCGGCGCGCCGAAGGCTTCGCCGGGCTTGGCGTAATGCGCGTTGAACGGGCGATAGACGGCGAATTCGAGCAGCGCCGCATCGGCCGGTATCGCTGTCTGGACGCTCTCAAGCGTAATCGGTTGAGACTGCGCGCGGAATTGATCGCTGCGGCGGCTGACTTCGGCTTCGAGTTGCTCGGCTTGTTCTTCAAGCTGCTTGATCTGGCTCTGGTGCTCGGCGGGTGTGGTTCTGCGCGGCCCACCCAGCACGAGCCGGGCCAGTTGTGCGTTGGCGTCCTGCAACTCACTCAACAAGGCCTGCTCCGTTGGCGCGGCGCGGCGGCGCAGCGTGGCCAGACTATCGGTCAACGCGTCGAGCGCGCGCCCTTTGCGTTGCAGGATGAGGGTGGCAGCCTCGTTGCGCGCCGCCGGATCGTTGGGCGCAGTGCGCGCGTGTAAAGAAATGGTCTGGTCCAACTGCGCTGAGAGCGTGGCGAGATACGCCAGTTTCTGGCGTTCAGAACCGCTGGCGAAATTGCGCGCGAGGCTCCGCTCACTGCTCCGATTGGCGCGCGCTTGAAAGGCCACGGCCTGCGCCAGTTCACCTTTCACTGCATAAAGCCTGGCGAGATCGGCGAGCGAGGCTGCGACATCAGGATGCGCCGACCCCAACGCCTGTGCGCGGATTTGCAAGGCGCGCTGATAGAGCGGTTCCGCCTGCGCATAGTCGCCTTTGTCGGCGTGGATGGCCCCCAGGCGGTTGAGAGATTGCGCCAGATCAGGATGCTCTGGCCCAAGCTCGCGCGCGCGAATCTCCATTGAACGAGTGGCGAAAGGCAACGCTTCATCGTACCTGGCTGCACGCCATAACCGATCTGCCTCCACAAAAAGTCTGCGCGCTTCCTGCAAGGCGCGGTCTTGCTCCGTTGCGGCGCGCAACTCCGCCACCCGAATTTCGTAACGCCCCCCAGCTACTCCCTGCTGCTTCGCTTGGACAGTCAGCCGGTAGCGGCCTGACACTTCCGCCACCTGCGTTATCGTTTCCAGCCCTTGGCGCCTGGTTTCCCTATCAAACTCAAAGATGAGCTTGCCGTCCGGCCCAAGCAGCGCAACCACCACATCAATGCCGCGCTGCTCGACCACTAGGTTCAGATACTGCCCGGCGGCGAGCGTGATTTGGTAAGCGTGATTCTGACCGCCCGCCAACTCGCGTTCGACAGGCTTGCCCGGCTCCAACGGGGCGGCTTGCTGTTCTGACTGCGCGAACGCGGGCGCCAGCAGCAAAGCGACAAAGAGCATGCTGAAACCGAATACGCCGCGCCGCATCTGCCAGTTGGTGAGCACAGACGCCGCCCGGCAGCGCGCTTTAGCAACGAGGTTGCAGGCAGTTCCTTTCATTGTCTTCCTCCTATTTGGGCGCGACGGAAAAGTTTGTGGGTGAATTCTTCGCGGCTTTGCCGCTTGATGTCCGGACGGTCTGTGACCGTCCGGAGGTTTCCGCATTTGCTGGGGCTACGCCCCAACCGGCGGGGGTAGCCCCGAAAATTTCCCGCGCTCCCTGGAAAATCAAAGACCTTCCGCACATCCGGCGGCAGAGCCGCAAAACACCTTTCGCTTGACCCACACAATTTCCAGTAGTGCCCCTATTTGTGAATAAGCGCAATCTGCGTCACAAGCTGTTTGGCCCGCCGCGAATTGCTCATTCGGATGACGGACGGCGCGGGCGCATCGAGTCCCAGCCCAAGCCCGCGTTCGACGGCCTTGGTTTCAACAGCGGTCAGCAACTGGCCCAACGCACCGCTTTTATCCTCGCGCGCCGGGGCGGCGGCAACGAGCTTGCCCCAGGCAGTTTCAGCCGGTTGCCAGGGGCAGCCGTTGGCGTGCGCGTGACAATACGCCACCAAGTCCTTGCCAGTCGGCGTCTGCGGCAGCGGTGTCTTCGCTATGACCAGATAGAGCCGTTCGGTCGCCGGGTTTTCATTGAAGCTGAACCAGCGCAGCTTCGGCTCGGGTTCGCGGCTCGACGGCGCTTCATAAGGCACGTGCGCCCGGATGCGATTCGCGCCCGCGAGCAGGCGCGCGTCCGGGAAGAGCAGCTTGGTCGCGCTGTCGTTCTCGGTGTGGAAGACGTACAGATACCCGTCCACATTCGACTCGATCACCAAACGCACGGCCTCGCCCTACTGAAACTCTTGCGCCGCCGACACACGCACCGGATTGCCGTTCGCATCGCGCTGCAAGAGCGTGTAGCCCAACCCAATGAAGCGCGCAGAGCGAGGCACGGGCGGCTGTTGCCTGGGATGCGCAGGATGGGCGCGGCCTTTGGCGGACGGCGCTTTCGCGCGCGTTTCCACAAAGACATCGCGCACCTGGTCAGGCTCGCCGCGCTGCCGCACTGGCGCGGGCCACGCCAAGCCGAGGGTGCCCAGGGTTAGTGACAGTAGGCAAAAGAACTGCTTGGAATTCATCGCTTGTGCTCCTTTCTGAAAATGTCCGACAAGCTGCCAGCTTGTCGTTGACTCCGCATTGCGCTCAACCGGAAGACCGCGACAAGCTGGCAGCTTGTCGGACAACGGCGCTGCGCGCTTTTCCTTAACGCCGCGTGAGGGCAATGTCGAAAAGCAGTGGCCCGCCCCTGGCCCGCTCCGCTGGGACAACCATGCTCACACTGGCCTACGCTGGCCTGATACCCGCGCGTCTCCGCTGCGGGCGTCTGTTTGCCAAACTGCTGCCAGAGCTGTTCCAGCTCGCGCTGGTCAGCCGCCGTCAACTGCCGATTGGCAGGGGCGGCCAGGCAGCCCGGCGCGGTCAGCGGCGCGGGCGCAAAGATGACGGTGAACGTATTGACGCTGCCGTAAGAGCCGGTGCGCAACCAGTTGTCCGCGCCAGCGGGAAAGCTGTAATCGGCGCCCGCCTCGATCCGGTTGGTCGTGACGCCCCAGGCTGAGAACGGCCTGGCGGTGAGCAAGGTCGTCGGCACATTGCGCGCGCCCAGCGCAATCAGATAAAGGTAGCCCGGCTCGCGCGCCGTGAAATGAAACTTGAAGCGCTGCCCGGCGGCCAGCGGTTCACGGCCAGTCACGCGCGCGCTTGCGCCAGCCGCCGCTTTCAACTCAAGCGCATAGCGCATGACCTCGCCACGCATTGGTGCTGGCGCAACCGCGCCAGCATGTTTCGCCTGCTCCCGACCATCCTGTGCTAGGGGTGCCAGATTCATTCGCCGCAACAAGTCGGTGAACCGTGGGTCAGCGCGCAGACTGTCATACAGTGGTTCGACTTTGAGCGTCAGCAACCCCTCAGACCGGAAATCGTAAGCCTTCTCCAGCCATGCAAACACCTGATCTTTCTCTCCGAGACCCACATAAATAAGCGCGTTGTTAAACGGATCAGTCAGCCTGTGCTTCGCGCGCTCCTGCAACGCGGCGAGCATCCGGCGAGCATCGTCTTGCTTCCCTGAGATGGCATAGGCTTGACCGAGCAAAGCTAGCAGAAACGGATTCTCCGGATCCAAGCTTCTGGCTTGCTCGAACTCTACAATGGCCTCCTCGATCATTCCCTTTTGTTGATAATTCAGTCCCAGGCCGTAGTGCGCCACGGCAAACTTTGGCTCCGCTTCAACGAGCCGCTTGTTTTGTGCTAAGGCCTCGTCGGGCCGCCGCGCGAGGTAGTGAATCCAGGCCAAATTCGCGCTGATGTATGGCGTTAGCGGATCCAACTTGCGCGCCTCTGTCATCGCAACGAGGGCTTCCTCCAAGCGTCCCTGCTCGGTTAAATAAAACCCGTAATACTGATGAGCTGTCGCATAACTGGGATTGAGTTCAAGCGCTCGTCTGTATTCCTTTTCCGCCTCTGCCCAATTCCATTCGTACTGCGCGCTGTACTGGGCGAGCGCTGTGTGAGCTTCAGCCAACGTCTCATCTAACAGCAAAGCCTGGCGGGCTGCCGCCACGACTTTGGGCATCGCCTCACTCGCCGGGAGAAACACACTTGAGGCCTCATAATAGGCAGCCGCCAACCCCGCATAGGCCAGTGCGTAGGCTGGGTCTAAGGCGACCGCCTGATTCATGTACTCAATCCCTTTCTTCCATCCTTCTGTGTCGTGCCTGTTGGAGTGATGGCGGCCCCAGAGATAGAGCTTATAGGCTTCGGCGTTTTCCGTTTGATGTTTGGTCAGTCGCTGCCGCTGTTCACCAGTCAGCCGCAGTCGTAGCTTCTCCGAAATTTGTCTGGCGATCTCGGTCTGCACCGCAAGCACGTCGGCCAGCCTCAATGGATATTGTCCGCCCCACAACCGCGCCCCGTCGGCGGTGTTGACCAACTCCGTCTCAATGATTAAGTCATCCCCGCGCCGAATCATTTTCCCGATCAGCAGCGCGCGGACATTCAACTCTTGCCCGACTTTGCCCGGATCAATCTCTTTGCCTTTGTAGCGCGCCACCGTGCTGCGCGCGATGACGCGCTTCAATTGCGGCAATTGCGAAAGACTGTTGATGAGGCTCTCGCTGATGCCCTCGCTCAGGATTTCGGTTTGCTCATCGCTGCTCGCATTGACCAGCGGCAGCACCGCCAGCGAATCAAGCGTCTGCTCCCGCCTGGCGAACAGGTAGAGCGCCAGCGCGAGCACGACGAACAGGAGCAACGTCCCTGCCAGCAACGCAGCAGTGCGCAGGCGCCGCCGGGCCAGCAGCGGGGCTGAAAGCCGCTGCCCGCTCGCGCCCAGCACCGCGCGCAAATCGGACGCCAACGCGCGCGCCGCTTGATACCGCACGTCCGCGTTCTTTTGCAGGCAGTGTCTGATGATGCGTTCGAGTTCCGCTGGCAGTTTCTTCCCGCTCCCGGCCAGCGCCGGGGGTTCGGCATCCAGGATAGCCGCGATCAGTTCGACCCCGATCGCCCGCGCGAAAGGCCGCTCTCCACTCAGCATTTCGTAGAGCACACAGCCCAGCGAAAAAATATCGCTCGGCGCATCGGCCTCTTCGCCGCGCACCTGTTCGGGCGACATATAACCCAGCGTGCCGATCACCAAGCCGGGCCGGGTCGTCTCTGGCGCGGTCGCGCTCGGCGTTGCTGTGCCTGGCAAGACCACGCGCTTCACGCGCGCGATGCCGAAGTCGAGAATTTTGACTACGCCTGCCGTGGTCAGCCCAGCAGAAGTCAAAAAGATGTTCTCCGGTTTCAGATCGCGGTGGATGATGCCTTTGGCGTGGGCCGTCGCCAGTCCTTCGGCCACGGCAAGGCCGATCTCGACAGCTTCGCGCCAGGCGAGCGCGCCATTGCGCAAGCGCCCACGCAGCGTCTCGCCTTCGAGCAACTCCATCACGGCATAGCTCACGCCCTGCTCGGCGCCGAAATCGTGAATCGCCAGAATGTTCGGGTGTGAAAGCGCAGCGACGGCCTTCGCCTCGCGCTCGAAACGCCGCAACGCTTCCGCGTTGTCAGCCAGATGTTCAGGCAGAATTTTGACGGCGACGTCGCGGTCGAGTCTGAGGTCGCGCGCGCGGTAGACCTCACCCATACCGCCCGCGCCCAGCAAGGAATGAAGCCGGTAATGACCGAGTGTGCGCCCCACCATCGAGCGCGCTTGCCCCGCGCCCAGCAGCCCCGCCGCGATGTCGTCGGGCGGCATCTCAATGAAGCTGCGGGCCTGTTCATCAAAAGCCAGCAGCGATTCGACCTCGCGGCGCAATGCTTCGTCAGCAATACAAGCTTCAGCAATCAACGCTTGGCACTCGGCTGGCGGGTGCGCCCTCACGGCGTGATAAAGCTGCTCGATCTGTTGCCAGCGTTCAGGCGTCATCGCGTAGCCCTCCGCTCAGTTCGCGCAGCAGCCACGCTTTGGCCAGCCGCCAATCGCGCAGCACCGTTTCGGGCGAGACCCGCAGCACCGCCGCCGTCTCATCCACGCTCAGCCCGCCGAAATAGCGCAACTCCACCAACCGGGCTTTGCGCGCGTCAAGCTGGGCTAGCGCCTGCAACGCATCGTCAAGCGCGACCAACTCGGCGGCGCGCTCCGTCGAGACGATGGCGGCTTCGTCGAGCGCGAGCGTGTGCGCCCCGCCGCCGCGTTTGGCGTATTGGTGCGCGCGCGCGTAATCCACCAGCACGCAGCGCATGGCCTGCGACGCCACACCGAAAAAGTGCGCGCGGTTTTGCCAGTGTTTGTCCGCGTGGCCGGCGAGTTTCAAGAAAGCTTCGTGGATGAGCGCGGTGGTTTGCAGCGTGTGGCCGGGCGCCTGCTGCGCCATATAGCGCCGCGCCATCAGGCGCAGTTCGTCATAGACCAGCGGCATCAGCCGGTCAAGCGCCGCTTGATCGCCGTTGCTCCAGGCCACGAGTAAGGTTGTGACATCTTCAGGCGTGGGTGTCATTGCAATCACCCCAAGGTTTTACCGGGCAGAGCTTGACGGTGCCAGAACATTACACCGTCACGCGTGCAGGGCTACGAACAAGGTCGTAGGTGAAAACATATTTTTCGCGGGCGTTACAGTTCTTGAGCGGAATTCCCGTTTAGGTAGGTGAGAGCAAAAGCAGAGCACTCTCGCCAGCACGGCAGCGCTGGTTAAGCAACTACTACAACCCACAGCGTCTTTGGAATTGAGCGGCGCCAGCGCACGAGCACTGCGCGGCAGACGCTGGGCGACAGTCCGGCAGAATGAATCGAACAGATCAAGTTGTGGGGTTGCTTGGCCCATCACCGCCACCAGAATAAACAAGAAGAATTAAGCGGGCCGCAAAGGATTTTTAAGCGCCCCGTTATTTATCGTGCGAGTTGTGCTGGGCGGAGCGAGCAATTCAATTCGTGCGGCGCAAAAGCCCTGTTCGCTCGGCTCGTGGCTAATGTCTGTCGTCTTCGAGAGGCGCAGATTCTACGCCCGGCCGTGCGCGCAGGGCAATAGGGCGAGGTGCAAGAGTTTTAAAGCCAATTACAGGCAGCCGTCTCCGCGCTTGAGCAAGCGCGCAAACTTCTGAGCCGTCCTGGCGCAAGCGCGGCGCGGCGCGTTACTGCAACATCATTTTGACTGGGCCATGCGCTCAGCCACCACCAACACGGGCCGCTCCCTTCCACGCGGGGCGGCCAGCAAAAAGGAGCAGATCATGAACAGAAGCAGAAAGTTTTCCAGATGCAGCCTCATCGCGGGCTTGGCACTCGCCATCGGGCTGCTGCTGCCGGCCACAACGCCACAGGCGCAATCCGGCGGCACGCCGGGCGTCATTCCGCCCACCGCCAGACCCCACTACGCACAATTGAGCGCCAGGTGGTGGCAGTGGAGCCTGCCGTTGCCCATCGCGGGGCATCCATTCATCGGTTGCCCGGCGCCGCCCGACGCGGGGCAGGCTGGCCCGGTGTGGTTCCTGGCCGGCCAATTCGGCACGGTCGAATGTCCCCTCACGATCCACACCGGCAAGACGTTGTTCTTGCCGCTCGCCAATGCGGAATGTTCGAGTCTGGAGGAGCCGCCTTTCTATGGCGGGACGGCGGCGGAACAACGCGCGTGCGCCAAGTTCTGGGCCGATCAAATTGACCCCTCGAGTCTCTTCTGTGAGGTGGACGGCGTGCCGGTGACGAACCTGGAGCGGTACCGCTTCGGCTCGCCGCAATTTGCGTTCACAGCGCCCACGCCCTGGATTTTCGGCGCGGCGGGTGGGACAGGCACCGCCGTCGCCGACGGGTATTACCTTTGGTTGGCGCCACTGGCCCCCGGCGCGCACACGCTGCACTTTGGCAGCACCACCTTTGGCATTGACTCCACCTACCACCTGACCATCGCGCCCTAGCTGGAAACAGTCAGGCCATCACTGACAACCTCTTCGCAAGAAGCTAAGCAAAAGGAGAATAATCATGTTCAGAATGAATCAGCATCCCAATCGAATCGCGCGCGCCCGCTTTGCCGGCTGCGCAAAACCATTGTTGTTCGCGTGCCTCGTCGGCTTACTCGCCTTCGGCCTCACGCGGACTTTCCCGACGGCGGCGGCACAGGCCGTGCAACGTCCGCTCGCCGATTTCATCAACGCGCAGGGCACGACCACTTGCTTCACGCCGCCCGCGCCCGCCCAGCTTGGCTGGGGAACCACCTTCACCAACCAAACCAAGGCCCGCTTCACCGTGACTGACTTTACGGGACTGGCCGCGAAGTACTTGTTCGACAACTACGGCATTTCGCTTGGCACCACGGTCGCGGGCAGCGTGCTCGAACGGCCCCTGGCCGACGGGCGCGCCGAGGTGAGTGTCAATCTGCACACCCGGAATGCGCTCGTGTGGGTGGATGAATTGGACCTGACCCTGCCGCTCGACCCGCAGTTCAACGGCAATCCGCTGTGGTTCGGCGCGCGCGTGCTGGATGTGGCGGGCGGCGCAACGCCCGCGCTGGGCGATTCGTTGACACGCTTGGTGTTCAAAAACACCGCGCCCGGCGCGCCGCTGCCCGACCTGGTCTGCCTCAACGCCGGGCCAAGCTGCCCCACCGTCGCGCCCTGTCCGGCGGGCTTCGAACTGGATTTCATCTCCCTCTACGAGACCGCCACCGGCCCCTTGCACGCTATCGCCGGACTGGGGCCGGAAGGGACGCCGGGCCGGCTGACCGTCACGCAGACCGGCTTGATCAAACCCGCGATCCAGAACAGCTTCATGGGCGCGCTGTCAGACGCCTTCCCGGCGGAGCGTGTCGAGTTGCGGCGGGTGGGCCGCTAAGCCACTCGCCCGGTTTTACTTCTCCCCCAATCCGCTCCGGCGCGCCAATTTAGTCGCAGGCGCGCCGGGGTTCGCAGCAAAGCTACGTTAGCAATCTAATAGACGACCGCTTGGCCGAGCACGCCAAACAGCCGCCCGTTGCCTGTCCCAAAGAAAGGTAACAACACAAGGAGAAAGCCATGACAAATCGAAACGCAAAATATCTCATCGTCCTAGCATTATTGTTGGCAGCCCTGACCGTTTGGGCTGGCCTGCTGAATTACACCGGACTGGCGGCGGCTGAACACACCGCACACGCCAGCCAGCCAACACCTACGGCGCACGCGGCCCGGGCCGGGCTAAGCCGCTTTCAGGTCTTGTCGTCCAGTTACGCCGGGACTGCGGCATTGTCAGGTGCATTGGAGCGGAACGAAGCCCAGCCGCTCGCGCTTGCTGCCAGTGATTTTGACGAAGACGGCGTGCCCGATCTTGTCAGTGGCTACGCGGATGCGGGCCACGGCTGGTTGACGCTACAGCGCGGTAATGCTGACGCGCTACAGCCTCATAGCCCCGCAGCGCGGCAACGTAAGGCAAGCGGCCAATTCAGCGAAGCGCCTTTTCTTCCGGCGGCGCGCGTTTTCGCTTTGCCTGAAGCGCCGGAGTTAATCGGAGCCGGTGATTACAATGCCGACGGCCATCTAGACCTGGTGAGCGGCGCGCGTGGGAGTCAGAGGCTTTACATGTTGCCGGGTGACGGGCGGGGCGGTTACGCTGCAGCCCAAGCGCTGGCGCTGCCCGGCAAGCTGACGGCGTTGCTCAGCGGTGAGATCAATCAGGCCGACGGCTTGGCGGATGTGGTGGCCGGGATTGTGGGTGAAACCGGCCCGCGCGTGCTCGTTTTCGAAGCGCCCGACGGTGCGCTCAAAGGGACGCCTGAAAGCTTTGCCTTGCCCGCCGCCGCGACCAGCCTGGCCTTGGGGCGGTTGGATGATGACGCGCTCGTTGACCTGGCTGTGGCGGCTGGACGCGCGTTGATGATCGTCAAAGGACGCGACCGCCGGTTGTCGCTCGAACCGGCGCGCCAGGCCGAAGTCGCACCGGCGACCGTCGAGCAACGCGCCTTCCCATTTATGATCGCGGCGCTCGCGGTGGGCGAGTTCACCGACGTTCACCAACCGGAGTTGGCGTTGTTGGCTGCTGACGAGGCGATTCACGTGCTGGGCCTCCAGCGGCGGCAGTCCGCCCGCAAATCGGCGCGGACAACGGCGAGCGGCAATGCATGGCGCGAGCGCGGTGTCTTCAACCTCGCTGCGCCACTCGGCTCAGGCACTGACGCACAGCTTGTGCGCGCCCGCTTCTCAACGCAGGCGGTTGACGATTTGATCGTGCTGGGCGGGGGCCAGCACCAATTACAACTCATCACCGGTGAAGCAACGACCCCGGCGGCGCGGCCAGACAGCCAGGCACGGCGGGCGCTAAAGCTCGAAACGCTGGGCGCGCCGGTGGCCGTGCTGCCGTTGCAATTGAACACGGATGCGCTCAGCGATTTGGTCATCCTCAGCCATGGCCAGAGCGCGCCTCAGCTCGCTTTCTCAGCGCCCTCAGCTACTTTCACAGTAACGAACACAAATGACAGCGGCGCAGGCTCACTGCGCGATGCGATTAACCAGGCCAATGCGCTGGCAGGCGCTGACACGATCAACTTCGCCAGCGGCAGCGGACTGCAAACCATCAACCTGCTCTCGGCGCTGCCCGCGCTGACCGAGACGGTGACGATTGACGGTACGACGCAGCCGGGCTTTGCCGGCGCGCCGTTGATCGAGTTGAATGGCGGCGGCGCGGGGCTCAATGCCTACGGTTTGGTAATCAACGCGGCGAATTGCATGGTGAAAGGGCTGGTCATCAACCGCTTCGGCCTGAGAGGGATAAATCTGAGCGGTGTGGGAGCGAACGGGAACGTGGTGCAGGGTTGCTATATCGGCACCAATGCGGCTGGCACGGCTGCGGCGCCCAATGGCACTAGCCCGAATGCTTGTGATCCTGTCTCTTGCGCTAACGATGGCGTCGGAATTCTCAGCGGTGCGCACGACAATACCATCGGCGGGACCTCTGCGGGTGCGCGCAACGTCATCTCTGGCAACGTTGGCGATGGTATTTTTATCTTTCTGCCCGGCTCGAACAACAATCTCGTACAAGGCAATTACATCGGCACCAATGCAGCCGGGACAGCCGCGATACGCAATGGCGGTTTCGGCGTCGAACTTGCCACGACTGTTGATCCGGGGCCGCAAAACAATGCCATTGGCGGGACGGCCACCGGCGCGGGCAATGTCGTCTCCGGCCACACCGGGTTCATTGGGGCTGCTGGCGTTGGCTTTTTCAATCCGGACACGAAC
This sequence comes from Acidobacteriota bacterium, assembly GCA_031418175.1. GTDB lineage: Bacteria > Acidobacteriota > Blastocatellia > RBC074 > RBC074 > JACPYM01. The sequence continues at coordinate 20,802 of JANOWX010000879.1, forward strand.
AACAATTTGATCCAGGGAAATCTTATTGGGACCAATGCAACGGGCACGGCTGCCATCCCGAACAGCTACGGCGTAGTGATTGCAGATGGCGGGATTCCAGGGCCACCTGCGCCGAAAAACAACCTCGTCGGCGGAACGGTCGTCAGCGCCCGCAACATCATCTCTGGCAACCTGAACGATGGAGTGGAAATCGCTGGCACCGGCGCCGCTAGCAATCTTGTGCAAGGGAATTATCTCGGCACCAATCAGGCCGGTGCCGCGGCAGTACCGAATGGTCAGCGTGGCGTAGAACTGGCTTTCGGCGCACAAAACAATACTGTCGGCGGCACTGCGGCGGGCGCTCGCAATATCCTCTCTGGCAATGGTGAATCAGGGGTGGCGATCTTCAATCCGGGTACGAACGGCAACTTCGTGCAAGGGAATTATGTCGGTCTGAATGCAGCGGGCACAGCCGCTCCGGCGAAAGGTGAAGCGCCACCCACCGGCAGCGGAACGGCAAGCGGCCCCGGCGTTATCCAGCCCAAGTTCGGCGGAGGAATCTTTCCGCTAAACCCCCA
>JANOWX010000880.1:0-2842 GCA_031418175.1 Acidobacteriota bacterium
ACTTCTGTGGCTCGCTGCAAGCCCGCGCCACCCATCAGCAAAATGTAAGCATAAGAAATAGGCAGTATTGAAGCTGAACCAAAGGGCGCTGCTGATACCGGGCCCACCGGCGCGGTTCCGCCGTCAATCACCGGATGTCCCGGCAGAAAAGGCGCGAGATGCGCTTTGACGCCAATCGGCCCCATGCCCGGGCCGCCGCCGCCGTGCGGGATGCAAAAGGTCTTGTGCAAATTCAGGTGCGAGACATCCGCGCCGTAATCGCCAGGACGCGCCAGGCCGACTTGCGCGTTCAGATTCGCGCCGTCCAAATAAACCTGCCCGCCGTGCTGGTGGATGATGTCGCAGAGTTCGCGGATTTGCGTTTCAAACACGCCGTGCGTTGACGGGTACGTCACCATCACGGCAGCGAGATTGGCCGAATGCTGTTCGGCTTTGGCCTGCAGATCGGTCATATCAATGTTGCCCTGGTCATCGCATTTGACGACGACGACTTCCATCGCGGCCATGTGCGCGGAAGCCGGATTGGTGCCGTGGGCCGAAGAGGGAATCAGGCAGATGTTGCGCTGCGTTTCGCCTCGGCTCGCGTGGTAGCCGCGAATCGCCAGCAAGCCCGCGTATTCGCCCTGCGCGCCCGAATTGGGTTGCAGCGAGACCGCGTCGTAGCCGGTCATCGCGCAGAGCTTGGCTTTCAGGTCTTCGCACAACTCGGCGTAACCGCGCGTCTGTTCAGCGGGCGCGAACGGGTGTAACGCGCCGAATTCGGGCCAGGTCACCGGGATCATCTCGGCAGTCGCGTTCAGCTTCATCGTGCACGAACCGAGCGGAATCATCGCGCGATCCAACGCCAGGTCGCGGTCGCTGAGCTTGCGCATATACCGCAGCAACTCGGTTTCAGAACGATAGCGGTGAAAGACCGGATGTTGCAGGAAGGCGGATGTGCGCGCGAGTTCAGATGGCAATCCCGCATTCGCTTCGACTGTGATTTCATTGAAGCTGAGCGTGCCGCCAAAGGCGCGCCAGACGGCTTCGATGACGGCGGGCGTAGTCGTTTCGTCCAGCGCGATGCCCAACTGCTTCGGCAGCACGCGGAAGTTGATCCTCTCGCTGGCCGCACGCGCGATGATCTCGGCCTGCTTGTCGCCGGCCTCGACAGTCAACGTGTCGAAGAAAGTGTCGTTCAAAACGTTGAAGCCGAGTCGGCGCAAGCCTGCGGCCAACATGGCGGTCTTGCGCTGCACTTCGCGCGCTATATGCGTCAGCCCTTCCGGCCCGTGATAGACCGCGTACATCGAAGCCATCACCGACAACAACACTTGCGCGGTGCAGATATTCGACGTGGCTTTCTCGCGGCGGATGTGCTGCTCGCGCGTTTGCAGCGCCAGCCGGTACGCGGGGGCCTTGCGTGAATCAATCGAAACACCGACCAATCGTCCCGGCAGCGAGCGTTTGTGTGCATCGCGCACAGCCATATATGCCGCGTGTGGCCCGCCGTAGCCCATCGGCACGCCGAAACGTTGCGCTGAACCGATGGCGATCTCCGCGCCTAACTCGCCCGGCGGCGTCAGCAAGGTCAGCGCCAGCAAATCGGCGGCGATGACGGGCACGCCGTTTTGGGCTTTGACCGCCGCAATCGCCGGACGCAAATCGCGAATCGCGCCGTGCGTGCCGGGGTATTGAAAGATCGCGCCAAACACATCCGCGCCAGCTAAATCCTTAAACGGATCGCCCACAACCAACGACCAGCCCAGCGGTTCGGCGCGCGTTTGCAACAAGGCGAGCGTTTGCGGATGCACCTGGCTATCTACAAAAAAGCGGGTGGATTTTGAACGGCTCGAACGCTGCGCCAGCGCCATCGCTTCGGCAGCGGCGGTCGCTTCGTCCAGCAACGAAGCGTTGGCGACATCCAGCGCGGTCAAATCGCAGATCATCGTTTGGTAATTGATGAGCGCTTCGAGTCGGCCCTGGCTGATTTCGGGCTGATAGGGCGTATAGGCCGTGTACCAGGCCGGATTTTCCAGAATGTTGCGTTGGATCACCGGCGGCAGGAAGGTGCCCGAATAGCCTTGCCCGATCAGCGAAATGAAGACCTGATTCTTGGCCGCGATTGCGCGCAAGCGGTCGAGCGCTTCGGTCTCTGACAGCGCGGGGCCGAAATCGAGCGGTTCAATCTGTCGAATGGTGGATGGAATGGTTTGCGCCATCAAGTCAGCCAGGCTGGCCGCTTTGACGGTGTGCAGCATCTTTTCGATGTCGGCAGGTGACGGGCCGATGTGGCGGCGTGCGAAGTCGGTGGCAGGAATTGCGGCCAGAATTGCGGACGGAACTGCGGTTTGATTTTTTTGCATCGGACACTCCCAAAGAAATCGGCTCAAGCGCGTTGAGCGAAGTTTGGTTAATGCCCGATCTGTCGGTTTGCCTGAGAGTGTTATTCCTTCGGCGGGCAACGGCGCAGCGGTTGACGCTTGAGCCGTTACCTCTTTCCAGATGATGAAAAGCCAGACGGTCCTTTTGCCTGAGAGATTCCTGGGCGGTTGCTCCTTCGGCGTTGGCGTTGAAGCCAATCTCTCCCGTAACTGACCCGGCGGCGCTTTTGCGCGTGGTGGGCTTACTCGGATTGGGTCGCCACAAAATCTTCGTACTCACTGGCCGAAAGCAGGGCATCAATTTCGCCCGCGCTTTGGATCGTGAGTTTGATCATCCAGCCGCCCTTGTAAGGATCGGTGTTGACCAGTTCGGGCGCGTCGGCCAGTTGCTCGTTGATCGCGACCACTTCGCCGGAAATCGGGGAGAAGAGTTCGCTGACCGACTTGACCGATTCGACCGAACCGAAGGCCTTGCCTTG
>JANOWX010000881.1:0-16264 GCA_031418175.1 Acidobacteriota bacterium
CTATGCAGTACAGGCTGCCTTCGCAGTTTCGCCTGCGCGGCTGCTATACTCCGTCCGCAACTAACCGATTGGTAAGCCAACACAACACGAGCAAGGAGCAAGCACCAGTATGAAGCCGGATGAAGCGATCAACGTACAGGATTTGTTTTCGATTCGCGGCAAAGTCGCGCTGGTCACGGGCGGTTCGCGCGGCATCGGGTTGATGATTGCGCGCGGCTATTTGGAAGCCGGGGCCAAGGTTTACATCTCGGCGCGCAAAAAAGAAGTCTGCGATGACGTCGCCGCACAACTCTCGGCCATCGGCGAATGCGTCTCGCTGCCCGCCGATCTCTCGACCGTCACGGGTTGCCAGGAACTGGCCGCCGCCATCCAAGCGCGCGAAGCGGCCTTGCACATTTTGGTCAACAACGCTGGGGCAGCCTGGGGCGCGCCGCTCGAAGCCTATCCCGAAGTGGGCTGGGATAAAGTCATGGACACCAACGTCAAAGGTGTTTTCTATCTGACCCAGCAATTGCTGCCGTTGCTCGAAAAGGCCGGCACACAGGCCGATCCGGCGCGCGTCATCAATGTCGGTTCGATTGACGGATTGAAAGTGCCGCGCGTAGAAAATTACGCCTATGCGCCGAGCAAAGCGGCGGTGCATCACCTGACCCGCGTGCTGGCCGTCCAGCTTGGCCCGCGCAACATCACCGTCAACGCGGTTGCGCCTGGCCCGTTTGAAAGCAAGATGACTGAATGGATGCTCGACAATTTCCGTTCGGACATCGAAGCGCAATGCCCACTCGGGCGGATCGGCGAACCCTCGGATATGGCGGGCGTGGCGATCTATCTGGCGTCGCGCGCAGGGGCTTATTTGAATGGCGTCGTGATTCCGGTGGACGGCGGCATTTGCATCAAATAGCTGGAAGGCGTCACCTGTCATGGCCAAACAAACATCCGCAATCGAAGCGCTGCTCGCCATCCCTCCCACGAGCCACCGGCGCAAACCGGTTGCCAATAAAACCGGCAAAGCCACGGCCAAGCGGCCGCACACCCAAGCGGCCATCGCCAATGACAATGAGGTTGACCGGCTGCGGCAGATTTACTACGAGGCGGCGCGCTTGTTTTGCGAACGCGGTTACGATGCCACCTCGATGAATGACATCGCCGACGCCATCGGCTTCACCAAGGCGGCCGTCTACCATTTCATCCCAGGCGGCAAGAAAGAGTTGCTTTACGCCGTCATCAGCTACGGCATGGACACGCTCGAACGCGAAGTGCTCACGCCGGCGCGCGCCATCGCCGACCCTGAGCAACGCTTGCGCACCATCATTAACAACCACGTCCATGTCATTACGCGCGGCAGCACAGCCGAAGGTTTCAATCCGGTCACCGTTGTCGTTGATGAAGTCGCGGGCCTCTCGCCCGCGCACCGCCGCAAGATCGCCCAGCGCAAACGCGACTACGTTGATTTGATGCGCGCCACGCTGCTGGAACTGAAAGCCGAAGGAAAGCTGAAAGACATTGATGTGACTGTGATCGCGTTCAGCGTTTTCGGCATGATGCTCTGGCTGGCGCGCTGGTACCGCCCGGGTGGCCCGTTGACCAATGCCCAAGTGGCCGAAGAGATATGCAAGATGGCGCTGGGCGGTTTGTTGCAAGCACCAGTGCTTTGAATGTGTTTGCGCTGCTCAGTGCGGATTGAAATTCGAGTGCAAGGCTCCGCCTTCCAAGGCGATGACTTGCCCGGTCATCACATCCGGCCCGGTAATGATGTTGAGGATCGCCGCCGCGACATCTTCAGGAGTACAAACGCGGTTGAGCAGGACTTGCTGTTCGACTTTTTGCTTGGTTGCCGCATAAGCCGCTGCGCCCAGGCCTTCCTGCAACCAGCGTCCGGTGATGAAGCCTGGCGCCACCGCATTGACCCGCACCGTCGGCGCAAAGACGCGCGCCAGTGTCACGGTCAAATTGTTGAGCGCCGCTTTCGAGGCGCAATAGGGAATTGAACTGCCTGTTCCGGCCAGACCCGCGACGCTTGAAACGTTGACGATTTCGCCGTTGCCCGAGGCCAGCAAGGCCGCCCGTGCGGCCCGCGCGCATTGAAACGGGCCCAGCAGGTTGGTGCCGAGAATGCGCTGCCAATCGTCCGCCGTGACGGCCTCAAGGTCGGCGTGTTTGATAAAAGAGGTCGTGCCGGCGTTGTTGACCAAAATGTCCAACCGGCCAAACTCGCGCACCGCCGTCTCGATCATACGGCGGCAGGCCGTATCGTCGGCAACATCGGCTTGCACCGCGAGGCCCCGCACGCCGTGGGCTGTGACATCAGCGGCGGTTTGCTCCGCTTCAGCTTTTGAGCGGCTGTAGTTGATGAGCACTGCGCAACCGCGCCGCGCCAATGCCAAGGCGGTGGCGCGGCCCACGCCGGTTCCGCCGCCCGTGACGACGGCCGCTTTGCCTGAGATTTCCATATGTACTGTTCTTCTTCTACCGCACTCGCTGCGGTGTCGGTTGTTTGTGATGGCAGCCAATGGAAAGATTGGCCGCACGGTTCGAATCGTGATTGAACTGCTGATTCAACCACCGTAATTTACGATTGAAGGCGGTTTGACACAACGGCCAGACTGTATGGCGACGATGGCTACCAAGTCGGCTTACCAGTCAGTGCCAGTCAATGCCAGATAATTGACACCAAAACGCTAAACTTATGTAACGTTTCTTCCGCCCACCCACACATAGACGCACGTTCATCTTTCACTAGATTCAGCAGCATTCCCACCACCATTGGAAAAATCAGCGTTTTCTGTCACTGGCAATGAAACGCCTGATGGCTGCCGATACGTGCGCGCGTTGTTAAGGCCTGCGATTCCCCTCTATGCCTCGCCAAGTCGAGGTTATGTTTCCACGCTCTGCTTCTCTGAACAGCGGATTGACTGAAGGATTTAGTATGTCTTCAGGCTTTGCCGCTGAGGTATTACTGAGTGCTGCCTTGCAAGGTATCGCTCAGTAGCTACGCGCCGAGAGTTCAAATTTCTGGTGCTTGATCCGTAACCCAGCGCTGCGCGCCAAGGCGGCAGTTGCAAGTTGCTTTCAGTGCCGGAAAGACTTGTACAGACGGCAATCTTTGCGCAGCAAATTCTACTTGGTTGCGGAGCATTATTTTTTAGCGTCACGAATTCGATCTTTGCGTAACAACGCCGCTGGCTTCAGCTAATTTTGCACTGCCGGCAGTGGCTGCCAGGGCGCTCGAGGTTGACGCTAACGCAAACATAACCACGCAGATAATTCTCCCAACCCGACACCGCAACAGAGCGAAAGAAATCAGGGACGAAAGTTCGCTCCCCGCTGTGTGGCTATTGCACGCTGTACCTGGCCGGAACGCCTCGGCGCCCAATTCACCAGGTATTTTTATATGGCAAGCAAAGGTCTTTTCGTAGGGGTTGATGAAGCAGTCAAACAGCACTTATTAAACCTTGAAAAAGCCGGGCTATTTCAATTCGAGTGCGTCGCCACAGCGGAAGCGGCAAGCGAATTATTAACGCACGAGGCATTCGATTTTTTGCTCACCGAAGTGAATTTGCCACAGTTGTCCGGGCTTGAATTGTTGGCTTGGTGTCAGCGGCAGCAGCCGCAGTTAGTCACCATCATGCTCACCGGCCCGGACGCCACCGCCGTCGCCGTCACTGCGATGAAGCGCGGCGCGGCTGACGTTTTGACCAAACCCATTTCGCGTGAAGGCCTCAGCAGCGCGCTCCAAAATGCCTTAAAGAATGTGGCGGACAAGGTTGCTCCGATCATCAGTAACGGCAATCTGGCAGCGCCGCTGGTGGTGCATTCGGCGAAGATGCGCAAACTGTTCGAGCAGGCCAAAACCATCGCTCCCTTTAACACGACGGTGCTGATCACCGGCGAATCGGGGACGGGCAAAGAGCTGATCGCGCGCACCATTCACGAGCACAGCCAACGCCGCCAGCGCAATTTCGTCGCGCTCAACTGTTCGGCCATTCCCGATCATTTGCTGGAAGCCGAATTGTTCGGTCACGTCAAAGGCGCTTTTACCGGAGCCCAGACCGCGCGCGAGGGCCGCTTTGAACATGCCAATGGCGGCACGCTCTTTCTGGACGAAATCGGCGATATGAGCCTGCCCTTGCAGGCCAAGCTTTTGCGCGTGTTGCAAGAGCGCGAGTTTGAAAAACTCGGCTCGTCGCGCACGGTTTCAGTGGATGTGCGCATTTTGGCGGCGACCAGCGCTGATCTTGAGCAAAAGATCAAGGACGGCAGTTTCCGCTTAGACCTCTATTACCGGTTGAACGTGGTGCACCTGCGCGTGGCGCCCTTGCGCGAACGCCGCGAAGCCATTCGGCCTTTGGCGGAACAACTGCTCGCGCATTTCTGTGCGCACGCCGGTTTGCCGCCCAAACAAATTGACGAAGCAGTCATGAACGTTTTGCACGCTTATCACTGGCCCGGCAACGTGCGCCAGTTGCAGAACGCCATGGAATGCGCGGCGGCCTTTTCCGGCCCGGCCGGCGCCATCTATGCCTGGGATTTGCCTGAAGAGATTCGCGGGGCCGGTGTGGCCGAGGCCAAAGCGGGATACGCGCCTGCTGCCGCCGCTGTTACAGGTTTGAATATTGATGCGGCCCGGCTGGCGCAACAGGCCCTGCCGATCGAAGGCGTGAGTCTGGATGCGGTGGTGACCAGTCTCGAACGCGAATTGCTGTTGCGTTCGTTGAGCCAGACCGGGGGCAACAAGATGCAGGCGGCCAAGCTGCTGCGGATGAAGCGCACGACCTTCGTGGAAAAACTCAAACGGCTACAGATCGAAGAGTTCCCCAGCGTGGCGCTGGTTGAACTGGCGGCGCATGGCAAGGCGGCCTTTGGTGGATTTGCCAAAGGGGCGGCGGACAGATTGGTTTGTTGACCGGCGCCGGCTTACTGCCGTCCGAGCGCCACCGCGCTTAATGCACGGGTTTGGTGGCGTGTGGCGGAGCGACCAGCCTGCCTGAGTTTGTTGGCTTGCCCATTTGCGGGGGCGCGGCCAGTTTGCCTGAATTGCCTGACCTGGCTGCTTGTCCCGGCGGCGTGAGCTTGCCGGTGTTGCTTTTGACCGGCACCAGCACTTTGAGCGGCTCGACGATAGCGCCGCCGTCGCGGAAGTTTTTCAAACGCAAGCACAGCGAACGCGTCACCTCTTGCCCTTTGGTGAGCAGCAACATGCCTTTGACTGATTTGACGTCCTCGGCCAGCAGCATGTCAGGGGTGAGTTCGTCTATGCGGGCCAGCCTTAGCTCGTAGCGGATTTCATTTTTCAGCGCCAATTCGAGCGCCGGAATGATTTCAGGATCGTACCAGTTGTGGCGCTCGCGGATTTCTTCCAGGGCCTCAAAACCGTTCAAGAGCGATTCGGCCAGCTTGTCGTAATCGAGCGCCAATTTCAGGATGCGGGCGCCCAGCGGAATCTCATAACCGCGCCGGTTGTCAAAGGGCACGCCGGCGCCGTTAAAGAGCTTTTCCTGATAAGCGATGATCTCGGCCACGCCTTCGAGGCGCGGGATATGGCTGATCAGATCATGGCCGATTTGGGGATGGGCTTGCACCATCTTGATTTCTTGTGAGTTGAGCGCATGCCCGCTGTAAACGCGCCACAGAGTTTCTTCGGGAATGGTGATGCAACCGACTTGCGAGAGCATGGCGGCCAGTTCCACCTGCCAGGCGTGGTCCACCTTGAGGATCGTCGTAATCTGTTTGACCAGCCGCCGCACCCGCGAGGCGCGGCCAAAGGCCGTCGGGTTCACCAGCGAAAGCATGTCGGTCATTATCTGGATGCTGCCGTTCAACGTTTTATTCAACAATTCTTTTTCGGCCGTCACCAGTTGGTACTGTTGCAAAGCGGCGGTAATGGCGCGGGCGAGCACGACCGGCGGACAGGGCTTGGTCAGGAAGCGGAAGATCGCGCCGTCGTTGATGGCGTCAACCGCTGTTTGCTGATCGGCGTTGCCGGTCAACATGATGCGCACGCTGTCGGGCGATTTTTCTTTCGCCTTGGCTAAAAACTCGGCTCCATCCATGCCGGGCATGCGCATATCTGAAATGATGACGGCATAGGGGCCCTGGCTGGCCAGTGCGATCAAGCCATCGGGGCCGCCCACGGCAGTCTCGATGTTGAACTCTTTTCGCAACGAACGCTGGTAGGCCTCCAGGATGTTTTGTTCGTCATCCACAAAAAGTATTTTCTCGTTCATCGCTATCAACCTCGCTTAGGGCGGTTATCAATTGCGTGCGCCTGTCAGTGCTTACTATTGACGCTACGCGGCGGCGGCGGCTTGCCGGTAAATGTCTGTCCAGGCCGGCAGACGGCCTTCCAGCCCGAGACTGCTTAGGTAATCCAGTTCGAACGCGGGCTGGAAAGGAACCGAGCGGTGAGGCTGTTTTTCCCGGTCTAACGCGTTGGCAATGTGGACTGCCGTGAGCGGGCAAAACCGCTGGGTCTGCGCACTGGCTGGTTCATGATGAAACGCCACCGCTCCGACGATGGCATTGGAGAGGCCCCACAAGCCGAGTAAATAGGCGCCGACCTCACCGTGGGTGGCGCCAAAGACGCGCCGCTCAGCGTCTTTGATCGAGAGGCCTTCAGTCTGCGTCAGCTTGAGCATTTCTTGATAGGCTTGCGTCTGTTCAGTGGCCAGCACCAATTTCCCGGCATCGTGCAGCAAACCGGCGGTGAAGGCGTCTTTGACAACTTCGTTATCCTGTTTTTCGGCTTGCGCAATGTGTTTGGCGGTCCAGCCAACCCGCAGGCTGTGATTCCAAATCTTGGTGGCCGAAAAGCCTGGTATCTGTTCTGACTTGTAGCGCGAAAAAAGTTGCACGCTCAGCGCCATCGAGACCACGGCATCCAGGCCCAGCAGATTGACCGCATCCACCGGACTGGAAATATGGCGGCGCAAGCCGAAGAACGCCGAATTGGCTATCTGCAGGATTTTCGCGGTCATGCCCAGATCACAGGCGACAATCTGGGCGATCTTTTTGATAGAGGAATTGGATGATTGCAACTCGGCCATCAGTTCGGTGTAAAGCGCGGGCAGCGTCGGTAGCGCGGTCAACTGCGAAACGAGCAGTTTGAGTGGCTCATTGGCCAACAACGCGCGCACGGCACAAGCCCGGTTAACAGCCAGTGTGAGCCGGTCTAAATCACAGGATTTCGCCAGGAACTGAAAATTCGGCTGGACAGTTTTGGTGATGGTGTCGTCACCGCCTGAAAGAGAGATCTGCACTATGTTGGGATAACGCTCTCGGATGGTGCTCAATAACTCCCTGCCGGTTATCCCGGGCAGGCGCAGATCAGACACCACCACGTCAAAGTGCTGCTGCGTCAGTGTCGCTAAAGCCTCGGCGCAGTTGCCGGCGAAATCCATGACCCAGGTGGCGCGCCGCGGCTGTAGCATGCGTTTCAGGTCGTCCAGCACGTTTGGTTCATCAGCTACAAAGAGAATTCGGTTTTGCATCTTGCTTTGTCAGGGTTAAAGCTTGCGCTGGGCAAGCGGGGATTTGTTTGGTGTCACGGCAAGCTTCAGCGTACTGCAAAAGTACATAACAGTTTGCTGGCAAGGGAATCATGGCAAAGGAATAATCGTTCCAGTCAATCGAAGGTATTCCTTTGCCCGGATTCCTCTGCCAGATGCGTGAACTGTTATCCGGTACGTGAAACTTGCCGGTGTCACGCACAAATTTCTGCCGTGTCAATTTTTTCTTGCCCGGCCTTTCCGTTCACGGGGCGCAGGCAGTTTCGGCTTGCTGAAAACAGAGCGCGCGCCAACCCGGCAGCCGTTCCCGGATGCCCAGGCGCGTCAAATAATCCAGGTCCAGCGTGGCGCTACAGCACGGCTCGCAATTCGTGTGCAACTCGTGCTCCAAAGCGTTCGCAATGTGCACGGCGCTCATGGCGGTAAAACCTGCGGCCTGGCAGCGGTCGGGGTGATGATGATAGGCGACCGTCTCGACAATCGAGTTCGGCAGCCCCCAGAGACCGAGCAGATAGGCGCCGATTTCCGAATGCGAAGCGCCAAAAACCTGACGCTCGCAAACGTCGAAGGACAGTTCGCCGGCGCGCCACAAATCCAGCAACTGGCCGTAACATTGCGGCTGATTGACAGCCAGCACCAAATGGCCGACGTCGTGGAGTATGCCCGCGGTAAAAGCGTCATTGACCATCTGCGGGTCGGCCCCTTGGGCCCGCGCAATCTGTTGGGCGAGCAAGGCCACGCGCAAGCTGTGCGCGTAAAGTTCGTCGGGCGAGAACCCGCGCAGCGCGGTCTGGCTGTATTGCGAAAAAATCTGGATCGTCAGCACCAGCATCACCACGGTATCCAACCCCAATAAACTGGCGGCTTCGGCCGGGCTGGTGATCTGGCGGCGCAAGCCGAAGAAGGCCGAGTTGACCATCTGCAAAATCTTGGCCGTCATGCCCAGATCACGCGTGATGATGGCCCCGATTTTTTGGATCGAAGCATTGGGTGTTTGCAGTTCGGCGATCAATTCGTCGTAAAGCGCGGGCAGGCTGGGCAGCGATTGCATTTGCGAGACGACCAATTGCAAGGCTTCGTCAGTCAGCAGGTCGCGCAACGCACAGGCGCGGTTCACCGTCAACTTGAGCATTTCGGCCTCGCACGGTTTGGCGAGAAACTGATGGGCCGGCCCGACCGACTTGAAGATCAGATCGTAATCGGCGTAACCCGATAAGATGATCCGCACGACGTGCGGGTGCTGTTGACGCACGGCATCCAGCAGTTGCGCGCCATTCATGCCGGGCATGCGCATGTCCGAGACCAGCACATCGCAAGGCCGTTGCGCCAGGCAAGCGAGCGCTTGTTCACCGCTCTCACAGAAGCACATTTCCCATTCGTGGCGCAGCGGGTGCAGCATGCGCTGCAACCCTTCCAGGATTTTCGTCTCGTCGTCCACAAAGAGGACCCTTATCATTACGGCCTCCCATTCTGTGCGGCAGCGGCGGCAACAGCAGCAGCGGCGGCAGTGTTTTCATGCAGTGGCAAGCGGATGATGAAAGTGGTGCCGCGCCCGACTTCGGTCTCGAACTCAAGCGTGCCTTTGTGCTTCTTGACGATGACCTCGTGCGAAATCGCCAGCCCCTGGCCCGTGCCGCGCCCCACTTCCTTGGTGGTGAAAAACGGGTCGAAGATGCGCGCGCGCACTTTTTCGGGGATGCCGGCGCCGCTGTCGGTGATGCGAATCTCGGCGCACTGTTCGTCATGGCGCGTGCCGATAATGATCGTGCCCTTGCGCTGGCTGCCGTCGCCCACCACGTCGGCGATGGTGTGGGCGGCATTGATGATCAGATTGAGTACGACCTGGTTCAGCTCGCTCAGCACGCACGGCACCGGCGGCAGCGTCAGGTCGAAATTGGTCACCACATCGGCGACATATTTCCATTCGTTGCGGGCGACCGTGAGCGTGCTCTCGATGGCTTTGTTCAGATCGGCGGGCTTCTTCTTTGTGCCGGGATGCGCGAAATCCTTCATGGATTGCACAATCTTGGTGACGTGTTCGACGCCTTCCTGGGATTGCTGCAAAGACTTGGGGATTTCGAGCAGCAAATAATCCAAGTCGGCGCTGGCGAGCGTGGCTTCGACCTCGGCCACCAATTCCTCATGCACACCGGCCGCCCGGCAAGCGAGCAGCAATTGGCGGTCTTTCTCGATGACGGCGCTCAACTCGCTGAAAGAATCTTGCAGGAAGCGGGCGTTGTCGCCGATATATTGCATCGGCGTGTTGATCTCGTGGGCGATCCCGGCGGCGAGTTGGCCGATGGATTCCAGTTTTTGCGCCCGGCGTAAATGCTCCTCGCTCTGCTGCAACGCCGCTTCGACCGCGCGTTGCGTCGTGATGTTAGAGAAAACGCCATCGGCGTAAAGCACCCCGTCTTGCTCATAGGTCGCCACGGCCCGCTCGTGCAGCCACAGCCAGGCGCCCGTTTTGCTTTTGACCCGGTAAGTCGTATCAAAGGTCGCGTGTTGGCTGAAGAGCGCGTCAAACGCCGCGCGCACGCCGGCCTCATCCTCTGGGTGCAGACTTTCAAACCGGTGAAGAGGATTTTGATAAATCTCCTCTGCGTTATAACCCAGCACCTTTTCGACGTTCGGGCTGATAAAAACGCAGCGGCCCTGGCTGTCGCAAGTCCAGGTCACATCCGGGATATTGGTAATCAGTGAGCGGTACTTCTCTTCGCTCGCACGTCGCGCCTCTTCGGCGTGTTTGCGTTGAATGCCCTGGGCGAGGGTGTTGCTCAACGTGGCGAGCGCCGCTTGCGTGTCCTCCGCCAGGGGCTGCCGCGCAAAGACTGCCAGCACGCCTAACACGCGCTCTTCGACAATCAGCGGAAAGCCGGCAAACGCCACCAGCCCGGCGCGTTGGATCCATGCCTGCGCGCCGAAATAAGGTTCGCCGCTCAACTGGTTGCTTAAGCGCGGTTGACGCGCCAGCGCGAGGCGGCCGATTTGGTGCTGGTTGAGCGCCACGCCGTTCGTCTCGGCATCCAGTTCGGCAGCCGCGCCCGCGCCCGCCAGCAATTCCAGCGTGCCGCTCTTGTCGTTGACCAACCAAAGGCGTGTGCACTCGGTTTTTAGGTGTTGCGCGATTAGCTCGGCGCAGCGTTGCAAGGTCTGCGGCAAGCCCTCGCTCGAGGTCAGCACCGCGCCGAGGTCAGCGCCCAGATGGGCCAACTGCCCGTGGCGCTGCAGCCGCAGCGAGTTCGCCTCCAATTCGTTGAGTTGCGCGGCCAATTCACGTTGTAATTCAACCAGGCGCACGCCGACTTGCAGCCGGGCCAGCAATTCTTCGCGGTCAAACGGCTTGATGACGTAATCATCGGCGCCACCCTGCAACCCGGTCACCACGTCGGCTTTTGAATTGTTCGCCGTCAGCAAAATCACATACGTCGGCAGTTTTTGACCTGCGGCGCGCACGCGGCGGCAAACTTCGATCCCGTCCATCTCGGGCATGTTGACGTCCAGAATCGCCACCGGCGGAGCATGCGGGCCGAGCAACACATTGAGCGCCTCCTGGCCATTGTTGGCGGTGATCGTTTGGTAGCCACGTTTGGACAAAGTGGCTTGTACCAACAAACGGAAACTGGAACTGTCATCGGCAATCAATATCTTCATGGGGTTCCTTCACGCTACAGCAAAGCCGGTGAGTGTTGCCGGGCTGGCCCGGCACGTCATTCGTCCGCGAAAAAGAGCTGTCTGGGATTTGGCTTGGGGTGAGCTTTCGTTGTCGTGGCAGCCATTAGCGTGGGCAGCGTGGGCGCGTTAAACGTGCTGGTCACAAGCAATGGCCAGGCGGCCCGCGCGCAAATAGGCATTGACGCCGCGCTGCGTTTTATCCAGGTGGCGCTGTTCTTCGCTCAGTTCCGCGCGGGCCGCGAGCAACAGCGGTTGAGTGCGCGCATCGGCGGCGCTGATCGCCGCAACGAGCGCTGTGGTCTGTCCCAACAGCGCCGCCTGCGTTGACACCATTGCCGGCGCGGTCCCGGCGCTGCCCAGCCTGGCGCGCAGGTCGGCAATTTGCCGGTGATAAACCTCCAGCCGTTCGCCCAAGGTGGCGCGTTCGTTGACGACGCGCAGCACCGCTTCGAAATTGCGCGTGGCGGCGGCTTGTTCCTCTTGCCGGGCCAAGGCCAGCAAGGCTTCCAGGTCAGTGCATTGGGCGATCAGCAAATCCAAGACAGAAACGGCCTGCTGATTGATCGGATTATTTGCGGGCATTGCTTTCCCCTCACTCAAGTCAGGCAGGCGCTGGCCAGCGCTGCGTGTGGCGGGGCAGCCGCAGCGGCGGGCGCGCTGGCCTTGGCGTTGCTCGCCCAGGCATTGCGCACCGGCGCCAGCAACTCCGCCGTTTGCCGCAGCAGCGCGCTATCGAGTTGTGCGCTGGCGCGCAGCGTGTCAGCGGTGACGTTCAGATACAGCGTATTGAGCACGGGCGCGACTGTGCCGCCGCGCTCGTAATCGAGGATTGACTGCAAATAGCCGATGATGTCGAGCGCCCGGTTGGTGTGTTCGCCTTTGGCCGCCAGATCGCCGGCCTCGATGTCCGCCGCCGCCAGCCGCAAGAATTTGATCGCCCCGTCATAGAGCAGCACGATTTGTTGCAGGGGATCGGTTTCGGCGTTTGCGACTTTGCCGTAAGCAGCCAGCGCATTTGCTTTCCAGTTCATGAAATTCTCCCGGCGAGTGGTTGACGGTGGCCAGTAAGCCGCAGTTGGGATCACCATTTCAACGCCATTGGACAGGGGCCGTCCGCCACGGTCTAGGAATTGTTTGCCGCGGGCGGCGCGCTGCGGATTACGTGTTGTGCGCCAACGCGGGCTGAGCGTGCCAACTGGCTCTTATAGATGTTTGTTCAGCCCACCACTCTTATCGGCGGGCGTGGTTGAATGCTTAAGCGGCTTAGGTTGTTTTCGGTTTGAGTGAGTCGAGGATGCTGGTCAATTGCGTGCTCTGGCCATTGAGTTGACCGATGGCCGCATCGGCGACCGAGAATTGGCGGTTGAGCGATTGCCGCAACGTATTAAGGCGCGCCAGTTGATCGGCGATGGTTTTTTCTGTGCGCTTGATCGAATCCTGATAGCCCTTGATCGCGGTTTTGACGACGCCCGTGACCTCGTCGCTCAGCTTGTCAAAGGCTTCGTGCAAGGCGCCGGCAATGCCCGTGAACCCAGCGGATTTGCCCGCCAGCAGGGCTTGCACGTCACCCAAATTACCGCTCAACTTTTCATTGAGCACGTTTGTGTCGAGAGTCAATTTCCCGGCGTCATCGCGGCTGAGACCGATTTCGGCCAGGTTCTTGAACGCCCCGCCGTTATTGGCGGCATTGCCGCCCAGCGCGTCGCGCACCTGGCGTTGCACCGTGCGCAAAGTCGCATCGCCCGCCAACACGCCCGCAGGCCGCCCCTGGCCGTCTTTGGTGTATTGCCCGGCGATAAAGCTTTGCACTTCGTTGTAGGCGGTGACGAAGTTGGTCAGCTTGTCGCTCAGATCGGAAGTTTTTGAGCTGACGGTCAGCGCAGTCGAACCGCTGCCTTTCAAACTGATGGTCAGGCCCGTCACCGCATCGGAAATCGTATTTGACGAACGCGTCAGCGCCAGCCCATTCAAACTGAAAGCCGCGTCCAAGGCCGAAAAATCCGTCGTCGCGCCGGGCGGATTGACCGAGGCTAGATTTAGATCAGCCGCCGAGCCGCTGGCGCTGGTTTCGACCAATTCGACGCGCCCCGCCGCGCCTGTGGCCGTTGAATTGAGCGCGAGTTTGAATTGTGTGCCGCTGCCGTCTATGTCAACGATGGTGGCGTTGACGCCCGCGCCGGCATTGTTGATGGCATCGCGCAATCCGGTCAGCGTGTTGTTTGAACTATCAATCGTGATGGCTGTGCCGCTGGTGGCGCCGCCTGTGCGCAATTCAAACGTGGCTGTCGTGGCCGCGCCCGCCAGCACCGCGGCGCTGTCGGCGCCATACACGCGTGAGGTTTGCGTGAGGCTGGTGGCCAATCTGGTGACGGCAAGATTGAGGCTGGTGGTGGCGGCTGTCGAGTTGGCCGTGACGGTGGCGACGCTGGACGATGACGAACCGGCTGTGCGGCCCGTGCCGAGCGCGCGGTCGTTGAGTGCGGCGGCGGCAGCGGTCAGCGCCAGCAATTTGGCGTTGAACTGTTTCAACGCGTCGCTGCGTTGGCTGTTGTCGGCATTCTTGCTTTGCAGTTGGTTGAGCGGGCGCGCTCTTTCGCTCAGGATTGATTCGGTCAGCTTGGCGAAATCCAAACCGCTGCCCAGTCCATTGAAATTGATGGTTGCCATCGTGTTCCTTTCGTTTTGCCGCGCCTGTCGCCGTTACGCCGTTTGATCGAAAAGCTGTCCTTGCGTTTTGCCGAGCGCGGCTGACAGACGCAGCAACGCTTCATTCGGTATTTGCTGGACGGTTTCGCCAGAGAGCTGGTTGACCAGCTTGATGACGATGGTGCCGGTGTCATCATCGCGGCTGATATTCAATTCGATCTGCTCCGCCTTGACGGCGTCGGCCACTGCCTGCGCGGCAGCGGCGGCGGTTTCACCCTGACCACGCGGAAAACTCAGTTTGATTTCGCCTTGTTTTTGGTTGATGCCGATGGTCGTGCGGGCCGCGCCGCCGGTTGATCTGGCCCCGGATTGGCCGGCCCCGGATTGTGATGCGCCTGCTTGAGTGCGCGTGCCGATAGACGCGGTGGGCACAATGGCCGGACTCTCGGCCAGCGGATTGAGCAGATTGAGCGAATTGAGCGGAAGGATTTGCATAACTACCTCCGGTGCGTGGGCGGGTCGTGCGTGACTGGCGCAATGGCCTAAAGGCGAGTCCTCCATAGAGAACCCGCCTGTAGGTTGTGAACCAGTGATTTATAGCGGGTTGCAGTTCGGTGTACGGCAAAACCACGTAGCGGTACCGTCCCGGCGCTGCGCGCCCTCCCGTACACTCAATTGCAAACCGCTCTAAAGCTTGCGCTCAGCTTACCGCAGCAGTGACAACACCGCCTGGGCCGACTGGTTGGCTTGGGCCAACGCCGCGACACCGGCTTGTTGCAGCACACTCAACCGCGAGAGGTTCGAAGCTTCCGCCGTGATGTCGGCATCGCGCACGCGCGATTCGGCGGCTTGGTAGTTGTTGATCTGCGAGGTGGCCAGATCAATCGCCTGTTGCAAGCGGTTCTGGCCGGCGCCCACCGTGCCCTGCACTTTGCCGAGATTGACGATCGCCGTGGCGATGGAATCCAGCGCGTTCAAGGCGCCCGCCGCGCCACCGGTGCCGGTGCCGTCGGTGGATTGGGTCGTCGCCGTGCCGAACGAATTGTCGGCCGCCGCCGCCGCGTTTTCGCGGTTCACGCTGAAGCTGTCAATCTTGGTGGAAAGAATCTGGACGTTGGCGCCATTGGTGATGGCGTAAATGCCCGAATCGCGCAGCGTGTTGCTGCCATTGATGGCCGTCACCAGATTGGTGGCCGCCGTCGCCGCCGTCGCACTGGTCGCCACGGTGAGCGCGACTTCCTTGGTTGAACCGCCTTCCTGATAGGTGAAGGTGATGTCCTGGGCCGAAATCGCGCCGGCCGCCGTTGCCGTGATCGCGACACTGTTGGCCGCCGCCGTGGCCACGACCGAAGTGCCGATACCGGTGCTGGTCGCGCCCGCCGCCACACTCGAGACCGCCGTGAAGAAGTTGGAACTGCTCAATTGCAGGTTGCCGCTGGCATCCACATCCGCCGAGATGCCCGCCGCTTGCAACGTCGTGTCGGCGTTCAATTGATCCACGATGGAATTCGCCGTCTGACCGTTGGTGAAATTCGCGGTGTAGCTCGAGAGCGTGCCGGTCGCGCCCACGTATTGGAAAGTCAGATTTTCATTGGCGCCGATGGCCGCGCCGGTGGTGTTGAAGTTGAGACCGCCCGCCGCTGTGACCGTGCCGCTGGTCGCGCCGATGTCCAAGGTTGACAAGCCCAGGCTGGCCGAATCCACGCGGTTATTTGAACCCGACAGATCAACGACGACGCCGTTATTGGTGCCGGCTGCCGCAAAGGTATCGCTGCCGCCGCCGATGATCGTCGTCAGCGATTTGTTGTTGGTGCCGCCGCTGACCAGGCCGACGTTTTCAGCCTGGCGCGTGATTTCACCCAGCACCTCGCTGAATTCCGCCTGCAGCGTGTCGCGGTTGCCGGTGAAGGTGTCCGACGCCGATTGCGCGGCCAGCGTCGAGGCGCGGTCGAGCAGGTTCGAGATCGTGTTCAAACCGCCGTCAATGATCTGTAAGGTGGATTGGCCGTCGTTGGCGTTGCGCACACCCTGCGTGATGACGTTGATGTCGCTGCGGTATTTGTTGGCGATGGCCAAGCCCGCCGCGTCGTCGCCGGAATTGTTGATGCGCAAACCCGACGACAAGCGTTGAATCGTTTGATTCAGTTTGGCGCTCGAAGCGTTCAAACGGGTTTGCGAATTCGTTGAACTGAGATTGTTGATTAATGAAACTGCCATGATGTTCCTCCGTGAACTTGAGCCTCAGCATCCTTGCCTCGGCAATACGAAAATTGATTGAGTGGGGATGCCCACCGCGCCCCGGGACATACACTCTTATCGAACGCAGGCGGCGGGAACTTTAGCCTGCGGTAAAGAAATTGAGGGCGCGTGCCACCTTCTGAAACAAGGTTGGCCAACCCAAGCAAGAGTTTCACAGGTTTGACAGGATTTTCAGGATT
>JANOWX010000882.1:0-13091 GCA_031418175.1 Acidobacteriota bacterium
TCCTTCGTGTAGCTTCGTGGGAGATTCTTTTGATACCCCCGTAATGTTTCATCCTTGCTTACACTTCAATGCGACCTAAGCGCCAACGCTACTCATCATCCCTACGAAACGCAGCCCACTACCCAATCAATTGAACGCATACAAGCAGCCCGCCAGAGGCTGTGGGAAAACGGCAATGCGTACTACACACAAAAACGGATTACTCGCCCTGGCACTCTCACCCTTGCTAGCCCTTTCGATTTTGGCCGCCGAGCCCGGCGCGCCGTATCCCAATGCTGCCGCGCTCAGCGCGCAAAAAGCCGGTTCCTTGCTGGTCTATAACATCTATTCATCCAGCAGCACCGAATCCAACGAACTGAATACGCGCATCAGCTTGACCAACAGCAACCAGTTCGCGCAAGCCTATGTGCACCTGTTTTTCGTGGACGGCGCAAGCTGCGGCGTAGCCGATTCCTATCTGTGCCTGACGCCCAATCAGACCGTCACCTTTCTGATGTCTGACGTAGACCCCGGTGTCACCGGTTATTTGCTGGCGTTGGCGGTGGACGAACGCAGCGGCTGTCCGATCAGTTTCAATTACTTGCTCGGCGACGAATTCTGCAAACTGCCCTCGGGCCATTTCGGCAATCTGTTGGCCGAGTCCTTTGCGGCCCAATACGAAGGCCTGGCCGAATGCGATGCCGCTGCACCAAGCGCAACGCTTTGGTTCGACGGCACCGGCCGCCCCGGCAGTTACAACCAGTTGCCGCGCACGTTGGCCGCCGACAACATCGCCGACCGCCCGACCGGTAACAGCACGCTGCTCGTGGTCAATCGCATCGGCGGCAATCTTTCCTTCGCCGCCGCCACGATCAACACGCTCTTCGGCATCTTGTATGACGATGCGGAACGCGGCTACAGCTTCTCGCTTGATTCAAGCGCCTGCCAGTTGCGCACGGAGTTGACCAACGCCACGCCGCGCCTGACGCCGCGCTTCGAAACGATCATCCCGGCGGGCCGCAGCGGCTGGCTGAAGCTTTCTGCAACCGATACGACGGGCGGCCTGCTGGGCGCTGTCTTTAATCACCATCCCGAAACAGGTGCGGTGGCGAACGCCTTCAACGGCGGCCACAACCTGCACAAACTGACCTTCAATGACGCGCAGGCCGGCACAGTGAACGCACCCAACCTAAGCGTGCCGGTCTTTCCCCCGACTTGTTAGTCGCTTGCTCCCTCGTAGTAACGAATTTATGCGTTACGCGCTGGCGTACCAGCGCGCATCAATTCGCCACGAGAGGAAACCCGCAAGCCTAAGTTCGCCCCAACGCGAAGACCGCTCAGCACTATTGAACCGTGGTGCCGTGTGTTGAGCGGTCTTCCGTCCCCATCCTTGAGATGCAGCTT
The DNA here is from genome assembly GCA_031418175.1 of Acidobacteriota bacterium. Taxonomy (GTDB): domain Bacteria; phylum Acidobacteriota; class Blastocatellia; order RBC074; family RBC074; genus JACPYM01. The sequence goes on from JANOWX010000882.1 coordinate 1,384, forward strand.
TGCTAGGCTGCTAGGTGGAACGCCGTGCGCTGATCTGACTGGCCTCGGTCAGCGCAACGTAGGTTCCTCCAAAAAACAAAGACCGCGCTGCCCTTGCGAACCGTGATGCCTTGGGTAGTGCGGTCTTTGTTCTTTTGAAAGCAAAAGACAAAAGGCAAAATACGGCATTTCTTCTTTCAATACACCAATAACTAAGTTCTTTGAGAGTCATCGGACGGCAACACGTAGTAACGAATTTATTCGTTTTGTGCTGCGGCCAGGACCGCAACGATTGAAATCGTTACTACGTGGTGGCGTCTTTTTCTCTCAAAGAACTTAGTTGCCGGTGTATTCAATCTGAAAAATGAAGTTCCTTATTTTTGCCTTTTGATTTTTGCCTTTTGCTTTCGCTTCAGCGCTCATCGGGCCGCTGCCCTTCGACCCACGCTTCGCCGTCCTCAAAAATCTCTTTCTTCCAAATCGGCACGGTCTGTTTGACGCGGTCAATCGCGTAATGACAGGCCTCGAACGCGACTTTGCGGTGCGGCGAAGTCACCACGATGACGATACTCGATTCGGTCACCGCCAGCGGGCCGAAGCGGTGGACGATGCCGATGCCGGCGATGTCGGGCCAGCGCGCGCGCATTTCGTCGCCGACCTTGCGCAGCTCTTTGACCGCCATCGGCGGATAAGCTTCGTACTGCAATTCGACCACGGGGCGGCCCTTGGTCTGGTTGCGCACCGTGCCGTCAAAGGTGACGACCGCGCCCGCCGCGCCGGTCAGCAGGCGTTGTTCGAGCGTGCGTTTGTCTATGGGGTCGCGGGTAATTTCGAAAATGTCTTCGTTCATCGCTGGTCCTCAAACCGGCAGCCCGAACGCTGTACGAATCACCGCGCGCACGCGGCGACAGTTTTTGATCGCTTCCTGCGCATCGGACTTGGTGGCAGCCGGGCCAGGGTAGCGGATGTCCACCGCAAAATCATTCAGGTCTCTCAACTCCTTGGACAGCGCGTTCCAGCCCGGTTCGACCGTGGCAACGAGTTTGAGCAACTTCTCCAAATCGTGCGTCTTTGGGAACGGCAACTGCGCTTCCTGCAACCGGGCTTTGAGGTATTTCTCGGCACACTGCTGCGCGTGGAAACAAGCGGCATCGTAATTCGGCGTTCGGCGGGCGCGCGCTTCACGTTGCGCGCTCACCCAATCGCCTTCGGCTTTGTTGATCCACTCTTGCGTGATCGGTTTCATAAATGACCTTGCCCTGTTTCACTACCTCGTTCATAAAAAAGTCCCCCCACGCCAGCCGTTGCGCCACGTATTCCGGCGTCCGCACCAACAAGTCCAACGCCACAGGAGATTCAATTTGCAGCCTGATGTTCACGGCCTGCCGGTGCGGACTCACCTCAAACGGCATAATCACCAGCAAATCCACATCCGAATCCGCAGTCGGTTGGCCGTAGGCATACGAGCCGAACAGGATGATCTTCTGTGGATGCGCCGCCCGCACAATCTGCGCGCGTAAATCCTTGATGTACTTCTGCACCTGTTTGTCGCCGCCCTTGATGCGGAAAGGACGGAACCCTGCTTTAGCGTTCATAAGGGTCACACGAATGGGAAATGAAGTGCCGCTGGACGAGCACATCGAAAGCTGTAAAGCGTGGTCATTGCCAGGAATGGAAAGGTTAGCAGCGCCGTACTACGCGAGTTCCAGCACCAAACGCCGGCCACAAGCCTGGGCGTACTTGCGCAGCGTGGCAATGGACGGGGAGCGCTTCCCAGTGGCGAGCGCGCGTTCAAGGCGGGCCACGGCGGGCGGTTGCGTGCCCATGCGCTCAGCCACCTGTGCTTGCGTAAGCCCCGCGTCGCGCCGCGCCTTGAGTAGCAGATCGAGCAAAGCGCCTTCTTCGCACTCGATCCGGGTAACTTCCTTGCGCACGCCGGGGCGGCGCAGCAGCTTTTCAATGACTTGTTCATGAGTTTGCATATTTCACCTCTTTCATTCGCTTCCTGGCAATGTCGAGTTCGCGTTGCGGCGTCTTTTGCGTCTTCTTGACGAACGCGTGGAGCATCACGATGCGCCGCGCCACGAGCGTGCAGAAAAAAACGCGGGCGATGCCCTCTGCCCCCTTCAACCGCAACTCGAACAAGCCATCGCTGAAGGCCTCCGTGTGTGGCTGTCCAAGATTTGGCCCAACCGCGACCATCCGGCGCGTGAGCACGACATACCGTGCCGCGAGCGTATCCGGCAACGCGAAGATCGCTTCCTGAACGCGCTCGCTGTAATAGTCAATCGTGTATTCCACGCGCCGAGTGTAACAAGCATGTTTCTGTGACGGCAACGGTGACGACCGCGCCCGCCGCGCCGGTGAGAAAGCGTTGTTCGAGGGCGCGTTTGTCTATGGGGGCGCGGGTGATTTCGAAAATGTCTTCGTTCATAACAACATCATTTGCACTCAAACCGGCAACCCAAACGCCAAGCGAATTACTTGGCGAATGCGTTGACCGCAAGCGAAAGCATCCTGGGCATCAGCTTGGGTAGCGTCCATGCCCGGATAGCGCACATCAACCGCAAAGCTCGTCAAAAACTGCGCGTCCGTGAGCAAGACGTTCCAGGTTGGTTCAATTGGCAGAATGCCTTGCAGCAATTCTTCCAGGTCGTGCGTCTTCCGAAAGGGCAAACCAGCTTCCACCAAGCGCGCCTTCAGGTATTTTTCGGCGCATTGCTGAGCCAGGTAACAAACCAGGTCATAGTTCGGTGCCTGTGTCACCACGGCTTCACGCTGCGCGCTGGCCCAATCGCCTTCTGCTTTGTTGATCCACTTCTGTGTCGTCGGCTTCATAGATCACCTGCCCCTGCTGAGTTATCTCCCGCACAAAGAAATCATCCTGAGCGAGTTGTTCGGCCACGTACTCCGGCGTGCGCACCAGCAAATCCAAGGCGCGCGGCGCATGAATTTGCGTGCGGATGTTGAAGGCTTGCCGCTGCGGACTGCCTTCAAACGGCATCACCACCAACAAATCCACATCCGAATCCGCATGCGGCTTGCCGTAAGCATACGAGCCGAACAGGATGATCTTCTGCGGCTGCGCCGCCCGCACAATCTGCGCGCGCAAATCCTCGATGTACTTCTGCACCTGTTTGTCGCCGCCCTTGATGCGGAAAGGACGGAACCTTGCTTTAGCGTTCATAAGGGCCACTAATGGGATTCGATAGTCATCGCGTAACGAATAGCTTCAACTGCTTTCGCTCTTCACCCGCCCGACACCGGTGGAAACACCGCCACCGTATCCCCATCCTGCAAACTCTGCGTAGCCCGCGCGTGCTCTTCATTCACAGCAAACAGCGCGCTGCGTTCAAAACCCGCCAGCACCGGATGTAGCTGTTTGATCTGCGCCCAGGCAGCGGCGACCGTGGCCGGTGACGGCAACGTGCAAGTCAACTCTTCCAGCCCGGCGGCTTCGCGGCAGGCACCGAAGAGCAGCACTTTGATTTGGATTTCGCCTGTGTTCATCGTTGTAGAAATGTACCGTAGACTGTCCAGCCTGCGGAGGCTTGCGCCACTCGTTAATTGTCCGCCAGCGAAAGCCTCACGCCAGCGCGCCTTTATCTCTGAATGTTTCGCTCTGCTCAAAGCCGCCGCAGGCTCGCGCAGCCTACGGTACGTCAAAATCCCGTCGCGGGCACGCTGCCGCCGCCACCGCCAGCATTCGCAGCTTTTGTTTTCGTTCCTGCCGCCATTGGTTCCGGTTTGCCAGTGACCAGTTGTTCGGCTTTGCCGCGATACTTCAACGCCTCGATCAGGAAGTTGCCGAAGAGCAGCCGCCCGTCGCGGCTTTCGTTGCGATGCTCCCAATAATTGTCGGCCTGCCAATCCTGAAATGATTTTTCCAAATGGAACTGCACGGCGTAAATCAACTGCTCCGGCGTGCGTTTGACGATCATTTGGTATTCGGACAGATAGCCGCGCGCCAGATGTTTGAAGCCATCGGGCAGGCGGTCAATTTCCAAGCCGTGATTTTGCCAGACGCGCAACAGTTGGCGGCGCTCAGTGTATTTCTGCCAGAGGGGCGCCAACGATTTATGCGGATGGTCTTCGATGCCCGCAAAGATCGGGTCGTGCACGTCGGTGATTTTGACGAAGCGGTATTGGTATTCGATCAAACGGCCTTGGCGGCGCGTCGCGGGCGGTTTGCCGTCAATCGTCGTGATCTCGGCGCCGAAGGACTGACCCACCAATTGATGCCCGCCGCAAATGCCCAGCACCGGCACGGGCGTGCGGCGGATGAACTGCTTGAAGCCTGCCAGCAAATCAGGATGATAAAAATCGAAATCGCGCAAGGTGCCGCTCAACACAATTGCGTCGGGATCGAACGCGGCCACCGTCGCGTCGTTGAGTTCAGACAAATGGACGGTGCGCACGTCGGGCTGTTGCACCAGGCGCTGCACATTGCCTGCGATGTTGGCGAGCGCCATGCCCGAAATCTTGCGTTCGAGGCCGGCCCAGCGTTCGGCGTTGAAATCTTTTTGGTGGCGGGCGGTGTCGGAATACTGCGCTGCTTCGCTGATGAGGTTGTTGACCAACAGCACGCGCATGGTTTGTATGCGCGGCAGAATCAATTCAAACAGACAATACCGGTTGCTCACCAAGCCGTGAATCGGCTCTTCCGGGTGCGCCTGTACTTCAGCCATGAATTCCCTGTCTCCTTGTTTGGACTGCCAATTTCTGACGCTGCTGTGTGCTGCTGCTCGTGTGCTGTTTCTGACCGGCAATCTAATTCATGCGCTGCATCGCGCTCAAGCGAAAACTCATGGCGTCCGGGGCAATCATTCTCAACCTGCACCAGAGAACTTCAACGCCAAGACGCCAAGACGCCAAGAGCGCCAAGCAAAACCGGGAAAAACACAAGCATCTTCTTGGCTTTCTCGGCGCTCTTGGCGTCTTGGCGTTTTCAATTTCGAGCATGAAATCACCTCTGCCCACCTGCTACTTCAACGGTCGCGCAAACTGCCCGCCAACTCGAATTCGCCCGTCGTTGCCGCTTCGTCCGCTGCAACAATGCGTCCCACCTGCAAATCGCGCCAATGCCTGAAACAGACCGACAGCAGCGCCATCACCGGCACGCCCAAAAATACGCCCGTCAAGCCGCCCAACTCCGCGCCGCAGATCACGGCCAGAATCACTAGCACGGGATGCAATTCGACGCCGCGCGCGATCAGGCGCGGGTAGATGAAATAGTCGTGCACCAGCCGCCACACAATCAAAAACGCGAGCACGCCGCCCGCTGTCTGCCACGAATGAAAGCTGGCGACCAGCACCGAAATCAACCCAATAATTGCCGGGCCGACAATGGGGATGAATTCCAGCAAGCCTGCCGCGACGCCCAACACCAGCGGATAGGACACGCCCAACAAGCGCAAGCCCGTGCCCACAATCACACCGATCAACAGACACGCCAGCAACTGCGCGCGAATATAAGCGGCCAACGTCTCGCTCACGTCCTGCAAGAAATCGGCGACGCGCACACGCACGTCGGCTTTGGGCAAGGCGGCCAGGAAGTGTTGGCGGAAGTGCCGCCCATCTTTCAAAAAGAAAAAACCGATGACCGGGATCAGCACCAGCCAATCCAGATAGAGCGTCAAACCGAAAGTGCCCAGCGCCAACGCCTGCAACCAGTCCCAAGCCTTGGTCGTGGCGATGGTCAGCCATTCGTTGAATTCCTGTTGCCAGCGCAACGGCAGGCGGTAACGCGCGGGCAAGCGCGCCAGCCATTGGCCGTATTGCTCAAACTCTTTGTTATAGACCGGCACATTCTGAACCAGCGCGCTGAGCTGGTCAGACAGCAACGGCGCGAGCCAATCCACCGCTTGCACGACGCCGTAAAACAGCAACACATAAACGGCAAAAATCGCCAGCGCGCGCGGCACGCGCCACGTCACCGGCCCCCAGCGGCGCGGCCCCACCAGCAAATCCACCAGCGGCGCGATCAGGTAACAGAACAGCACAGTGAAGACCAACAGCAGAATGACTTTGCGCAAGGCGTACAACAGCCACAGCGCCAGCGCCGCCGCCAGCACCAGCAGCAGGATTTGCAGCACGGCGCGTTGCAGTGTTTGCGCGGGTAAGGGTGGATGGGAGAAAGCAGGCGCGTCATTCATAAGCGGCGGCGATTATACATAACCGGCGTTTGCCATGCCCGCATTCGATAAGCGAAGATGCGCGCTTCGTTTTACCGGTAGTGTTATCCCTGAGAGCAACTATGCCCAGAATTTTAGTTACCAACGACGACGGTTATTTTTCAGAAGGCATCGCCGCCCTGGCCGCCGCGCTGGCGACCATCGGCGAAGTCGTCATCGTCGCGCCTTCGTCAGAACAGAGCGCCGCGTCACATTCGTTGACGCTGACGCGGCCCTTGCGCATACGCCAATTGGCTGAACAGCGTTACAACGTAGATGGCACGCCCACCGATTGCGTCGTGCTGGCGCTGATGACGATCTTGAAAGACAACCCGCCCGACCTCGTCGTTTCGGGCATCAATCACGGCGCGAACCTGGGCGATGATGTGACCTATTCGGGCACCGTCGCGGGCGCGATGGAAGGCGTAATCTTCGGCATCCCCTCGATTGCCGTCAGCATGACCAATCGTGATGAACGCGACTTCACGCACGCGGCGGCGCTAGCGGCCCGCTTGGCGCAAAAGGTTTTGCAGGACGGCATACCCAACGGCACGCTGCTCAACGTCAACGTCCCGCCGGGCGAAATTCGCGGCGTACGTTGGACAAAGCAAGGCATCAAGGGCGCCCAAACGCACATCGTCGAAGGCGTTGATCCGCGTGGCCGGCCGTATTACTGGATCGGCGCGCAGATTTATGCCACGCAGGTTGCGCCCGAGAGCGATTTTGCCGCCATCAAAGAAGGCCTGGTTTCGATCACGCCCTTGCGCGTCGAATTGACCGACCAGAGCGCGCTCGAACAATTGCGGCATTGGACGCTTGCATGACAGACGCCCCGCTCACCCACACCCTCAAACTTACACCGCAACAAGACACGCCCGCCTATGCGCGCCAACGCGCCGAAATGGTCGCGCTGCTGCGCAAACGTGGCATCCGCGATGAACGTGTGCTGGCCGCCATGTCCGCCGTACCGCGCCACCTGTTTGTGCTGGAAACGATGCGTCATAACGCGTATGGCGATCACGCGCTGCCGATTGGCAGCGGGCAAACGATCTCGCAACCTTATATGGTCGCGCGCGAAACCGAATTACTGGAAGTCACGAAAAACGACCGCGTGCTGGAAATCGGCGCGGGCTCGGGCTATCAAACCGCCGTGCTGGCGCTGGTCGCGGGTCAGGTTTTTGCGCTCGAACGCCTGACCGAATTGGCGCGCCCGGCGCAAACGCTGGTGCGCAGCCTGGGCCTCAACAACGCGACGCTCAAATGGTTCGACGGCACCATCGGCTGGAGCGAGTTCGCTCCCTACAAAGCCATCCTGGTCGCCGCCGGTTCGCCCGACGTGCCGCCGCCGCTGATCAATCAATTGACCAGCGGCGGCCATCTGGTGATTCCCGTCGGCAGCGAAAAAGAACAACGCCTGTTGCGCCTCACGCGCACTGAATCAGGCGCTACCACCGAAGACTGCGGCCCCTGCCAATTCGTCAAACTCATCGGCAGGCACGGCTGGCAACAGTAGGCAGTAGGCAGTAGGCAGTTGCTTCAGAGACTGCCGCTGCCGACTGCCGACTGCCGACTGCCGACTGCCGACTGCAAATTGAACTATGGAACTCATCAAATACCTCATTGATTTCATTCTGCACCTAGACAAACACCTGGTTGATTTGGTCACGCAATACGGCGCGTGGACGTATGGCATCCTGTTTCTGATTATCTTTTGCGAGACGGGGCTGGTGGTGACGCCGTTTTTGCCGGGCGATTCGCTGCTGTTTGCGGTGGGCGCGATCTCAGCCACGGGCGCGTTGAATGTGGTCTGGTGTTTCGGGCTGCTCTGTGTTGCCGCGATCATTGGCGACAATTTGAATTACTGGATCGGCTACCACGTGGGGCCCAAAGTCTTCAGCCGCAATTCGCGCTTGCTCAACCGCCAGCACCTCGAACGCACGCATCAGTTTTATGAAAAGCACGGCGGCAAGACCGTCATCATCGCGCGCTTTATGCCGATCGTGCGCACCTTCGCCCCGTTCGTCGCGGGCATCGGGCGCATGAACTATCCGAAGTTTTTGGCCTTCAGCGTCTTCGGTAGCATTCTATGGATGGGCATCTTTCTGACGGCGGGCTACTGGTTCGGCAACATCCCGGTGGTCAAACGCAATTTCACGCTGGTGGTCTTTGCGATCATCATCATCTCCGTGCTGCCAGCGGTGATCGAATACTGGCGGGCGCGGCGTGCCGCTTCGGTACGGTACCAGGAGCGGTAGCGACTGGGTTAGCTTGCGCGCCAAACCGCTCTGCTTCAACCGTACCCGGTCGCTTCCGGTACCGCATCAATGCTTATGCAACCTGCAAACCTCGTCTACAACATCGTCAACCAAGTCGCCGGCGAACAGCGCGAGGAATACTTCGCCAGCGGCTGGTGGCACAGCATTGACCTCGGCCACGGCCGCATCACGCCCGGCGCGCACAAGCTGGCTGAGTTGCAAGAGAACTTCGCGCGCTTTGAACTGCCGCCCGATTTGACTGGCCAGCGCGTGCTCGACATCGGCTGTTGGGACGGCTTTTACAGCTTCGAAGCCGAGCGGCGCGGGGCTGAGGTCGTCGCCGTGGATTGCTGGCGGCCCGAAAAGTTTTTCGTCGCCCACGAAGCGCTCAACTCGCGCGTTCAGTTTCACGAACTCAGCGTTTACGAAATCACGCAACAGCGGCTCGGCACCTTCGACATCGTGTTCTTCCTCGGCGTGCTCTATCACCTGCGCCATCCCTTGCTCGCGCTCGAACGCGTTTGCGAAGTCACGCGCGAATTCGCCCTGCTCGAATCGCACGTGATTGATAACGCGCGCGACACGACCTATCCGAACATGGAGTTTTACGAGTGGGATGAATTGGGCGGCCAGTACGATAATTGGTGGGGGCCGAACAGCGCATGCATGCTGCGCATGACGCGCGCCGCCGGCTTCGCCCGCGTCGAAGCTCTGCGCCCACAACTCTCGCGCAACGTGCTCAAAGCCTATCGCCGTTGGGCCGATTGGCCCGCCGAAGCAAAACCCTCATTGCATTTGCGCGCGGCGACCAACGCGATTCATTTTCAGCCACAAACGCCCGCTACCGGGCGGCACGCCTTTCTGGCCTTGTGGGTAGACGGCTTGCCTGCCGAAATCACCCGCGAACAACTGCGCGTCGAAGTCGGCGGTTACGGCTGCGCGCCTTACTTCGCGGGGCCGTTGTTGAAAGCGGATGGCACTTTGGATTGCGTGCAGGTCAACGTGCCGGTACCGCCGGGGCTGAGCGCTGGGGCAACGCCTGTGCGCCTGTGTTTTGGCAAGCAAAGCTCGAATGAAGTGAGTGCGGAGTTAGTGATTGGCAGCGAATGGTAATTCAGCAAAGCACCCTGGCCGGAAGCAGGTTATTCCACAATCGGCTTAATCACCGCACACCGCTCCGCCTCAAACGCCTGCTTCAACTTCGTAAACATCGCTTCGTCCCTATAGGTGCCGATGATCGAGCCGCCCGACCCGGCGAATTTGGCTGAGGCACCGAGCGCACGCGCAAGTTCGACCATGCGAATGTGCTTCGGATTCAGGTTATAGATCGTCCGTCGCGTGTCGAAGTTCTGGTTCATCAGTCCCGCTACGCCCGCGTGATCGCCCGTCATCAGGCACTCGCGCGCCTGCCGCGCCAACTCAGCAAACGTCAGCATCGCGTTGACCACCAGCGCTTCGCCGTTGTCGTAGCGTTTGCGGATGTCGTTGTGAAAGACCTCGGACGATTCGGCCAGTTCGGTTTGATAGGCGATGTAAACCGGCGGCAACAGACCGATGTCCAGCGGTTCGTATTGCCCGTGACCGTGCGCGTCCATAAACGCCCGGTCGAAATTCATGTAGGTCAGCCCTTCGTAAACCTGCGCCACGCGGTCTTGCAAGCCCGCGCCGATGCCCAAGTCTTCGCGTTCAACCGAGAGAATGATGCCCGGCAAAATCTCGCGCGGAATCGTCACGTCATAAAACTGACAGAGCGCGCGCATCGTCGCCGTCACGATGGCGCTCGAACCGGCCAGGCCGACCTGGCGCGGGATATTCGATTCATACCGCAACGAGAAATTGACCGGCGGCAGCGCGATCTTTTGCGCCGCGCAGTATTCGGCAAAGCGTTTGATCGAAGCCTTGACCAGCCGCATCCCGCCGTAATAGCCGTTCAGCCGCACGTCGTGCAGCATCTCGTCCAGGCTGTCGAAGCGGCACTGATCCTGGCGCGTCGGCATGATTTCCAACTGCGGCCATTCGTAAATCACCACCTGCGCGGCAAAGTTTTTGACGATGATGCTGATCGTCTGGCCGTGGTAGCCGTCGCTGGGATTGCCGATCAAGCCGGCGCGCGCATAGGCTTTGGTCTTGAAAAGTTTCATTGCTGTTCAACGGTAGGACGGACTTTAGTCTGTCCGTGAATACGCGGGTAAAACAGACAGGACATGCTAAAGCCCGTCCTACGACATCACTCCCTTCAACAATTCTGGCAAACGCGCGCGCAACGCTGCGCCGTATTCGGGATCGGTCAGCGCGAACTCGACAAAGGTCTCGAAGTAGCTCTCGAAATTGCCGATGTCATACCGTTTCTCATCCGCGCCCAGCCGCAGGCCGATGACGCGCCCGCCTTCTTTCAGCACCAGCCGGATGGCGTCGGTGATCTGCAATTCGCCACGATGGTCAAAGGGTGTGCGTTTGATGGCGTCGAAGATATTCGGCGAAAACACATAGCGCGCCGCAATCGCCATATTGCTGGGCGCGTCGGCGGCGTTCGGCTTTTCGACCAGATCAATGATGTCGAATACTTCGCTCTGGTCGTTCCAATGCGCCGGGCTGACGATGCCGTACATTGACACTTGTTCGCGCGGGACTTCTTCGACCACGATGGCGACGTCGGCGTTGCGCGCCTCAAAGGCTTTGACCAGCTTGGCGACGGCCAGCGAAGACCGGTGCCGCCCAATGATCGAATCGCCGAGCGCGCAAACGAACGGTTCAGTGCCCGCGAAATGTTCGGCGCACAAGATCGCGTCGCCCAAGCCCTTCTGCTGTTTCTGCCGCGTGTAAAGGTAATGCACGCCCAGCCGTTCGTAAGCCAGTTCCTGCAACAACTCTTCCTTGCCCGTTTCGCGCAACGCGCGGATCAGTTGATGGTCTTCATCAAAATGGTCTTCGATGGAATGTTTGCCGCGCCCGGTGACGAAGAGCAGCCGTTCGAGGCCGGCTTCGTGCAACTCTTCGACGACGTATTGAACGATGGGTTTCTTGCCGACGGGCAGCATCTCTTTGGGCTGCGATTTGGTCGCGGGCAACAGGCGCGTGCCCAGCCCGGCGACGGGAACGACTGCGTTACGAATAGCCACGAGTAAAAATCTCCTCTTGATGATGAATGCGGAATGTGCAGCGCTTACCACAGAATTGCGCTGTTGAAGCGGGATGGTAATATACGGCAGCGTTAAGGTTGCGCCAAGTAAAGAACACAGTGACAACTAATCCACTCCTGGGAGCGCAAGCATTCCTGCCTGCTATGCAAGAAGCGGCGCAG
>JANOWX010000883.1:0-5092 GCA_031418175.1 Acidobacteriota bacterium
TCGTGTAGCTTCGTGGGAGATTCTTTTCTTGCGAGCAAGTGCAGTGCTTCGTATGATGCGCGCGGCGTTTGGCTGACTTCAAAAAATGCAGTAACCAAAATGTAATATGGAGATAGACAGCGATGGCATTGATTCGTTTCACCGCCAACCAGCAAGACCTTTCGACGGAGCGCGGCTTTCAATTCAAATTCTTTTGCGACAAATGCAATAACGGCTATCTGACGCGCTTCCAGACTTCGATGACCGGGATTGCCGGCGACATCATGCGCGGCGTCGGGAATGTGCTGGGCGGCATCTGGCACAACGTGGGCAACAGCACCTATGACATACAACGCGCCGTCGGCGGCCAAGCCCACGACAATGCCTTTGCCGAAGCCGTCGAAGAGGCCAAGCAGCACTTTCATCAATGCACGCGCTGCGGCAAATGGGTCTGCCCCGACGTGTGTTGGAACGCCGCTGCCAATCTGTGCGAAGGCTGCGCGCCGAATTACGAAGAGGAGTTTGCCGCGCAACACGCCAGCGCCAAAGCCGAGGCCGCGCGCCAGCAGTTATACAACCGCGCGCAACAGACCGATTACGCTTCACAGACCGATATGAGCGCGGGGCACACCTATGGCGCGCCCGCGCGTGCGGCGGTCAATCCGTTGACCGAAGCGGCGAATGCGCCGTCAATTGTGGGTGTGCCTTGCATTCAATGCGGCACGACTTCCAACAGCAAGTTCTGCCCCGAATGCGGGACGCCGATGAATGCGAAGCTGTCGTGCAAGGCTTGTGGAACTGAGCTGGAAGGGAAGCCGAAGTTTTGCAAGGAGTGCGGGGCCAAGATCGAATATCAGTCATAGCGCACGGCGCGATACTCAGGTTTGAAAACTCCTCACGCATCCGCAACAATCCGGCCCCGCTATGTTGCCCCAAAAAAATGCACAATCAGCGCTGCCGCAAAACATCCTGGTGCGCGGCACCAACTGGCTGGGTGACGCCGTGATGACGACGCCGGCCTTGCGCCGTTTGCGCGCGGTCTTTCCGGCGGCGCGCCTCACCTTGCTGGCCACGCCGCGCACGACGGGGCTATTCACCGGATCAAACCTGGTGGACAGCGTGCTGATCTATCACCGGCAGGAAGAAGGCGCGCAGGCGTTTTGGCAGATGGCGCGGGTGTTGCGCGCGCACCGGTTCGATCTGGCGTTGCTGTTTCAGAATGCCTTTGAAGCGGCGCTGCTGGCCAAGCTCGGCGAGATTCCATTGCGGCTGGGCTATGCCGCACAGGGCCGCAGCCTGTTGCTGACGCATCGTTTGATTCGCGGCAAACAACACCGCAACCGCCATCAGGTGCACGATTACCTCGATCTCGTGGCGCTGGCCGAACGTGTTTGTACAGGCCAGACAGCAGCCCCGCTTTCAGCGTCAGACCTGTTGCCGAAACTCAACGCCAGCATTGACCAGATGCAGGAAGCCGAAGTGCTGTTGCGGCAGCAGGGCCTTGATGCAAAGCATCATCCTGTCATCGCGCTCAATGCCGGAGCGACCAACAGCCTCGCCAAATGCTGGCCCGCCGAGCGTTTTGCCGCGCTGGCCGATCTGCTCGCCACCCGGTTGCAAGCCCAAATCATTTTTATTGGCGCGCCTACCGAACGCGCAAATGCCGCGCAAGTGCTGGCGCATATGCAAACGCGCGGAGCGTTGAATCTGGCGGGCGAAACCAGCATGACCCAGTTGGTCGGTTTGTTGGCGCGCTGTGATTTGCTGGTCAGCAACGACACCGGCCCCGCGCACATCGCCGCCGCGCTGGGTCGTCCGGCGCTGACGCTGTTCGGCCCGACCAATGAATTCGAGACGGCTCCGACCGGCGCACGCGCGGCTTTGTTGCGCGTTGACGGCATCGAATGCGCGCGTTGTATGCAGCGTGTGTGTCCGATAGACCATCGCTGTATGACGCGCTTGGAAGTGGCGGCGGTGGCGGAACGTGCTTTGCAGTTGTTGCGTGGTTAAATAAACTGGCGTTGCCGCATGCGCATCTTGGCGTTAAACTTCAGTTATGGATACATACGAAGCAATTCTCCATTTGACTAGGCAGCTACCTGTGCCGCAGCGGGTACGCTTGGCGGATGCTTTGCTCGCGGAAGAGTTTGGCTTTGGGATGTGGCGCGAGCGCGCGGAAATGAGCGACGTTCCGGCTTTTGTCGAACAGTTGCGCGCCGTGCAAATGCGCAACCCGGATGGCCAACTACGCACACCTGAAGAGTTCTTACGCTGGGTCGAAAGCGATGACGAATGAACCCGCTTGGCTGCACATGCGCCGCGCCTTGGTTGATACGGGGGTATTCATTCGCTGGTCGCGAGGCGATCAGCGAGCGCGGTATTTCTTACGCAGACCCGGCGGCGAATTTTACTTTGCCAAAGTAACACGCAAGGAGTTGTTGCATCCCGCTGTCAGCGATACCGAGCGGCAACGATTAACCGCCTTGCTGGCTGGGCTTCGCCTGATAAATCCTGAAGGGGGAATTGCCGAGGCCTACTCCGATTTGTTGAACCGGTATCCGTACCTGCGCGACCATTTAGCAGACACCCTCATCGCAGCGACTGCCTGGGTCAAACACCTGCCGCTGGTCACCACCAATGTTCGCCACTTTCGTCCAATTCAAGAAATCGAAACGATTGCGTTTGATTGAATGCGTTACTCACTACCCGATGGTTTGAGCTTGCTGGTGCCGAAGTTGTCGAGTTTGAACTCGCCCGAACGGAATTTGACCTCGCCGGATGGGTACTTGAGGCTACTGGAAGGGAACTTGAGATCGCCCGATGAAATTTTGAGCCCGCCCGACGGCAGCCGTAAATCGCCCGAAGGCATTTTCAGGCCGCTCGTCGGCAAGCCCAGATTCCCTGAGTTCGTGCGCAATTCACCCGTGGCGATTTTGCGGCTGATCTCTTCGGTCAGCGTGAGCGGGAAGATTTCGAGCAGCCATTGCCGCAATTCCGGCAAGGGCCAATTGACGGCCCAATCGCAAACCCCCCGGCTGCCCTGATCGCCTTTGGCGACTTCGCTGGCGAACTGGTGCAGCGTTTCGAGCGCGGCCTGCACTTCGGGCGTGACATCAATCCAGAGGGCGCCCTTTTCGATTATCTCTTCGCGCAACTTGCGCGGCGTGCGCGACATCGGGCCAAAGGTGCGGCGGCAGTCGCGCGTCAGCACCAGTTCATAGGTGCGGTGCCCGTAAAAGCGTTCGAGGATGCGCTGGACTTTTTTGGTATAGCTGGGCAGGTGTGTGTGGTTGACCAGCGCGATGTGCACGCTATATTCCGGCCCCTCGAACAGCAGATCAACATCGCGCGGCAATTCGTCTTTGCGCAAGCGCCAGTCGGGGCGCGCATAAGCGATCAGCGTGGCCAGACAACGCGGAATGCGTTCGTCGAAACGGTCGTCCTCGCGCATCTCCGGCAAGAGCTTGTCATATTGTTCGTGCCAGATTTTTTTGAATTGATTGTGCTGCGCCTTCGGCAAGTGGCCGGAACTGAGTGTCCCTGAATTGCGCACCGCATGCAGCGCGCCGGAAGTGCCGACGGGCCGCGACTCTTCGTAAAGCATGGCGCAATGCGCAAACAATTGGCGCGCCTGATAGCCGATGACAGTCAGGATGTCGGCTTCATCGAGCGGCCAGAATTGGTCGCGCCGCTCTTCGCGCAAGCGGGCCAGCGCGGGCACTGAGTTGAGCCGTAGGGTGATCAAATGCTGGGCCTCGCGCCAGGTCAGCGGCGTCAGCCAGACTTCGTTCAATTCGCATTCATGGTTGGCTTCGAGCTGGCGCAGCGCTTTGCGCAACGGGTCGCGGTATTGCGACTGCGTGCTGGTGATGAAAAGCGTGCAGCGGGCCTCGCGGCGCAGCGTTTCATAAATTTCCAGGAAGCTGGCCAGCCCCAGTTCGTCTTCGGGATGGGCTTGCAGGTTTTCGACCTGATCGAAGCAAATCACGAAAGGCAATTGCGGCGTGACCAGCAAAAACAGGCCCAGCACGACAGCGCGCGCGTGTTCTTCCAACGCCGCCTCATCAGTGGGCAAAGGTTTGATGTTCAACTGATCCAGCACCAGCGGATGCAAGACTTCGCCGCGCAACCAGGCGCAGGCGGTGCGGTCGTTGAACCCCAACGTCAAATTGCGCAGCACCAGGCGCATGTCATTGCCGATGCGGCAATCAGGGTCAATCGCCTCAAAAATTTCCTCGAAGTATTTGAAGAAGGCCGTGATGCTGCGGGCGTCCGTGCGCATGTGCCGCAACCATTCGCGCCCCTCGCCTTCGACCAGGCCGTAATGCGCGAGGCGGCAAAGCAGCAGCCGTTCGAGCTGCGTCAATCCGCTGGGCGTGGTGCGCAACAAATCGTTGACCAGCGCTGTTTGCAACTGCTGCCAGGTCAGTTTGGGTGTTGTTTGCAGGTTGATGGCAAACAACGTCCAGCCTTGCGCCGCCAGAAAATCATTGTCGGTATTGGCTTGTTCAAAGCGCGTCAGCATGCGCGCCAGCAGGTGCGATTTGCCGTTGCCGGGTTCGCCGTAAAGCAGCAGCGAACTGGTCTGGCTGGCGGCGCGCAAGTGGGCGAACGCCAGACAGCAATTCTCGAACGAAAGTTGATGCAGGGACGGGTAATCAACCTCGGGCGGTTGCCAAAGGTCGTCAATCGTCCGTTGCCGAAACGGATTCGGGAGGGTCGCGCGGACTGACATAGATATAAAGCCAGGGATACGGAAATTGCCGATGTCGTTTGTGGGATGAGAATTACGCGGCGTGTTCAGTTGCCAACTCGGGATGGAATGCGGGCGGAGTGTATAATCGGCGCAATGATGAGTCAATCCAGAATTTTTCTAACCAAGCTAAGCTTTTTGTGGATGGTTTTGAGCGGCGGCGAGTGGTGGGGTACGGCGAGCGGTAGCGACCTGGTGCTGCTGCCTCGCACACACGCGGAGTTACCAGTCCGCGACCGCTCAATGAGATTAAGGCAAGGAAATTGCGTAGGGGCAGACCTGCGTGTCTGCACCGGTCGGGTAAGTCGTATTCGGGAAGGTTTGCCGCCACCGGGGCAGACACACAGGTCTGCCCCTACG
>JANOWX010000884.1:0-9309 GCA_031418175.1 Acidobacteriota bacterium
GGTCGGCATACTCTCCGGCATCTTGCCCGCGCGCAAAGCGGCCATGCTCGATCCGATTGTGGCGTTACGAGCAGAGTAGTCAGTAGTCGGTAGTCGGTAGTCAGCAGTCGGTTTTCTAAAAGTGAGAGCCGCCGACTACCGACTACCGACTACCGACTACCGACTACCGACTACCGACTACCGACTACCGACTACCGACTATGAAACTCCTCCGCAGTGACGTTTACGAAAATCTCAAGATGGCGCTGGCGACGCTGGCGGCGAATAAGCTGCGCTCGTTTTTGACGGTGATTGGCGTAGTGATCGGCGTCTGGGTCGTGATGGTGATCGCCTCGTTCATCAGCGGCATTGACCACGCCGTCACCTCGCAAATCGAATCCATGGGGACGAACTCGATCTTCCTCTACAAGTACGACCCGATGAAGGCGCGCATCGGTTTCATGGGCCGTTCACGCGAAGAGCGCCTGCGCAAGAACCTGACGCTCGAAGACGCCGCCGCCATCGCTCAATTGCCCGCGATTACGGCCGCTTCGCCGGTGCTGGACATCACGATGGATTTTTTCGGGCGGCGCATCAACGTCAAAGCCAATGGCAAGGAATCCTCTTCGGTGCGTATGCAGGGGACTTCGCCGGATTATGAAAAGACGGGCATCTGGATCGTTTCCGCCGGGCGCTTTTTCACCAAGCAGGAAGACGAGAGCCGCGAGGAAGTCTGCGTCGTCGGCGCGTCGGTGGCCGACCAGTTCTTCCCCTTCGGCTCGCCGCTGGACAAGCACCTCAGTATCGGCGGCCACGAATTCCGCATCGTCGGCGTGCTGGAAAAACGCGAGCAGCTTTTCGGCGGCGGCGACGGCGGCAACGACCAGAACAACATCATCTACATGCCCTTCGGCGCGGCGCACAAATTGAAGCCCGGCGCCGATGACGTATTCATTATGGCCATCGCCAAACAGGGCCTGCTCAAGGACGGCCTCGAACAAGTGACCGAATTGTTGCGCGTGCGCCGCAACGTGGCCTTCAACGCCGAGAACAATTTCGGCATGACGACGGCGGATACGATTGTCGAAACATTCCGTTCGCTGCTCTTTGGCGTGGCGCTGGCGATGATCTCCATCTCGTCGGTCGGCCTGCTGGTGGGCGGCATCGGCGTGATGAACATCATGCTGGTCAGCGTCACCGAACGCACCCGCGAGATCGGCATTCGCAAAGCCATCGGCGGCCGCCGCAGCGACATCATGTGGCAATTCCTGATCGAAGCCATGACGCTGACCGGTCTGGGCGGCTTGATCGGCCTGGTGCTCGGCTGGCTGACTTCGCTGCTGATCAAACTCTTCCTGCCGTCGTATGTGCCGTTGTGGGCGCCCATCGCGGGCTTCGTTTCGAGCGTGGGCATCGGGTTGATTTTTGGGTTGTGGCCGGCGTGGAAGGCGGCGCGCTTGGATCCGATTGAAGCGTTACGGTATGAGTAGATCGCCAACGCTGGCAGGCTGAAGACGCCCATGAAGTTCGACTGGGACGAAGATAAAAACAGAGTCAATATCAACAAGCGCGGGCTTGATTTTGCCGATGCCTGGCAAATCTTCGACGGCCCGCTGTTGACGGCGCTCGATACCAGAGAAGATTATGGCGAAGACCGCTGGGTCGGGATCGGCTTCTTACAGGAGCGCGTGGTTGTGGTGGTCTTTGTTGAACAAGACGCCGATACGCTTCACATCATCTCGCTACGAAAGGCACAGAAATATGAACGGCAAAGATTTGAAGAAGCACTCAGAAACGGACTGGCCGCGGGTTGACGCCATGACCGACGTAGAAATAGATACCTCTGCGCCGCCGCCGCTGGACGAGCAATTCTTTGCCCGGGCCACTTGGCGTTTGCCATCGAAGCGCGCGGAGGTCACGTTGAGCGTGGATGTGGAAGTGCTGGATTGGTATCGGGCGCAGGGCGAGGAGTTTCAGCGGCGCATCGAGGCAGCGCTGCGCATCTATGCCGAGGCTCACAAGCAATACCAGCGAGTTGCTTGAGGCGCGGCGCAGGCAGATCTGAGACGGCCTGATCTTTGGCTTGTAGCCGACTTAGTAAAGGCTGATGAGAAAAGCACACGCCCCAATTCCTGAGCATTTCAAAAGTATCCAAGAGGCGGCTGAGTTTTGGGATAGCCACGACTTGGGCGATTACGGGGGACACGGTGTTTGCCTTTCACGATGACGACGAAATCGGCCCGCGCATGCTGACGCACATCGCCAAGCGAACCAGTCTGAAACCGGATGATCTTTGAGGCAATCCCCGTTACGGTTTCGGCAGTCCGCCATCCCGTGATACCGCTGCAACAGCCTTTCCTCTTTCATCAGCGTTTCAATCGCCGCTCCAATAGCGCAGGCTGAAGCACAGCGGGTCGCTTGGCCAAGCAAAGAAAATAATAAAATAACTGAAATTCCCTCTGCTCAATTGACATATAGAGTAGCGGGCGCTTGAACCCCAGGCGCGTCCAAGCGGCAAAAAGCTGGCGCGGGTTGAAACGATTTCTTAAACCGGCAACCTTTGCTAGGATTGCCGCCCGTAGCACTTGGCAGCAGTCCTGGCAGCAGTAACGCCGCGTCAATGGCGTATGAGAGCAGTTCCTACCTCATTCCTGTTGACACTGGTGTTGGCGTCCCGCAAGCATCTTGCAAGCTGGGCGCAACTCAAACAATCATTAACGGTAGCAAGGCAGGTTTATGAGAAGAGCATCCACTTTTCTGAGCTTGGCTGTGGCGCTTGGCCTGGCCAGCGGCAGCGCCGTTTGGCGCGCGCAGTCCGCCGCCGCCAAACAAACTCCGCGCACGCTGCAATGGCGGCGCACGGGCCAACTCATTCCCGAACGTGTTTTTTCAATGACCAGTCTCGGCGCCGAAATTTTTGCCGGCACCAGCGGCGGCGTCTTTCGTTCGCGCGATCGCGGGGCGACCTGGGAACAAGTCAATAGCCTGGCGGCGCTCAATGTGCCGGTCTTCAGAAACTACCCGCTCACGGTCAGCGGGACACGGCTGCTCGTGCGGGCCACCGATCTCAGCGGCAATACCGGCGGCGTTTATTTCACCGATGACCGCGGGCAAAGCTGGCGGCAATCCAGCCTGACTTCGACCCTGGCGGGGGCCTTCGGGGTGAACGGCGCCACGCTCGTGACCCAACTTGTCCCCGAAACGGCGGTGGCCAATGGCAACTACCCCATCTATCGCTCGACCGACGGCGGGCAAAACTGGCAGGCCCGCAACAACTTTGCTTTTTCGGCGCGCGCGTTGGCGTATCAGGGCACGACCCTGTTTGCCGGGACGCAATTGCCCGGCGGAATCCGGCGCTCCACCGATCACGGCGAAACTTGGGATACCACGGCGGTTGGCATCGCGCCCCGCGCCGTCTTAAAGCTGGCGGCGACTGACGCCACGCTCTTGGCCTATGTCGCCAACACGGGCAGCCTCAGCCCCTACGACGTGCAAATCTCGACCAATGGCGGACAAACGTTCAGCCGCATTGACGATCTGCCCGTGGGCAATGTCGTGCGCGATTTCGCGGTCAGCGGCACGACGGTCTTCGCGGCCATCGAGAATCGCGGCGTTTACGCTTCGGCCAATAGCGGTGTTAATTGGGCGCTGATGAATGACGGGTTGACGAATACGCTGGTGCAGGCGCTGACCATCAGCAACGGCCAGGTGTTCGTCGCCGCGCCCGCCGTGGGCGCGCTCGCCAGCGAAGTTTTCGTCGCGGATATTCCAACCAACTGTGCTTACGCGCTCAATCCGGCGAACCAAGCCTTCAATGCCAGCGGCGGCGCGGGCAGCGTGGGGGTCAGCAGCGGCGCGGGTTGCGCCTGGACGGCGGTGAGCAATGACGCCTGGCTGACGATCACAAACGGCGCGAGCGGCGCGGGCAATGGCACGGTGGCATACGCTGTCAGCGCCAACACCGGCCCGACGCGCACGGGCACGCTGACCATTGCGGGGCAAAGCTTCACGGTCAATCAGGCGAATGGCTGCGCTTACGCCCTCACGCCCACGAGCCAGAGCTTCGAAGCCAGCGGCGGCGCGGGCACGGTTCAAATCGCGACGGCCAACGGCTGCGGGTGGACGGCGGCCAGCAACGATCCCTGGCTGACGATCACGAACGGGGCGAGCGGCAGTGGCCCCGGCAGTGGCCCCGGCAATGTTGGTTACAACGCCGCCGCTTACACGGGCACAGGCACACGCACGGGCAGCCTGACCATTGCCGGGCTTAGTTTCAGCGTCACGCAAACCGGCGTGGCGCTCAATCCCGCGCCGGCGCTGAACGGGTTGAATCCGAACCTGGTGCTGGCCGGCAGCGAGGCCTTTACGCTGGAAGTCAACGGCAGCAACTTCGTCAGCGGTTCGCTCGTGCGTTGGAATGGCAGCGCCCGCGTCACGAATTTCGTCAGCAGCACGCGCCTCACCGCCGCGCTTCCCGCCAACGATGTCGCGGTCGCGCGCGCGGTCGAAATCACCGTCTTCACGCCCGCGCCGGGCGGCGGCACGTCGAACACGCTCAACTTGCAAATCAACAATCCCGTCCCGGCCGTCAGCAGCCTGAGCCCCAATGCGGTCACGGCGGGCAGCCCCGGTTTGACGCTGACGGTCAACGGCGCAAACTTCGTGACTGGCGCGGCCGTGCGCTGGAACGGCGCGGAGCGCACCACGACATTCGTCAGCCGCGCGCAGTTGACGGTGGCGCTCAGCAGCGCCGATTTCGCCAGCGCGGGCACGGCCAATGTCGAGGTCTTCAACCCCGCGCCCGGCGGCGGCGTTTCCAATCTGAGCGTATTCACCATCGCGCCGCCCAGTCCGGTCTGTCCGGTCTTCGGCGCGCTCACGCCGGCCAGCGGCCCAGTGGGCACGCGTGTGACCATCACCGGCGCGAATTTCAGCAGCGTCACGCAGGTCAAATTCGCCGGCGGCGTGAATGCGCAATTCACGCTCGCCGGCGACACGCAACTCAGCGTCACCGTGCCCAGCGGCGCGCAAAGCGGCCCCCTCGCCTTGAGCAAGCCCGGTTGCGCCGACGTGTTGACCGCCGGTTTCAGCGTGCCGAACACCAGCACGATTTCCGGCGCGGTGACTTACAGCCTGACCGGCGCGCCCGTTGCGGCGGTGCTTTTGACGGCGCGCAACGCGCTCAATGGCGCGGAGGCTGCCAGCAACGCCACGACGGGCGCGGGCCGTTACGCGCTGACGAATCTCGTGCCCGGCTCCTATTTCGTCACTCCGCAAAAAAGCGGCGAGGTCAACGGCTTGAGCGCGCTCGACGCGGCGTTGATTTTGCGCCGCGCGCA
The DNA here is from genome assembly GCA_031418175.1 of Acidobacteriota bacterium. Classification (GTDB taxonomy): domain Bacteria; phylum Acidobacteriota; class Blastocatellia; order RBC074; family RBC074; genus JACPYM01. Next base: position 5,319 of record JANOWX010000884.1, read on the forward strand.
AGGCCGCGAGAATTTCAATCCGGCGCAGTTGCTGGCCGGCGACATCAACCGCGACACCATTATTTCAGAGGCCGACGCCACCATACTCCTGCGCCAGTTGGTGGGCTTGCCAGACAGCGGACCGGCAGGCGGACAGGCGGGCGTCTGGCGCTTCACGCCGCCGAACCGGCCCTATGAGGGCTTGCAGGGCAACCAGTTCAATCAAGATTACCAGGCGATTCTCAGCGGCGAGGTGACCGGCAATTGGAAGACCGGCCTGCCCGCGCCGTTCGCCATCACCGGTATCGAAGCGCAACCGGCGGCGCTGTTGGTCAGAGGCGCGCAATTCCAGCCGGGGCTGACGCTCGTCATCGGACTACCGGCGGGCGGCGAATGGCGGCTGCGCGGCGCGCAATTGCAAAATCTCCGTGGGGATTCTTTCAGCCTGCCCTTCAGCTTTGCGCTGCCTGGTTTATGGACGTTGCAGGCTGTCAATCCCGCTGGAGAGGCCTCGCCGCCCTTCAGCTTCCGCTGGCCGTTCGGACAGTGAAAGCTGACTGCCGATGCGGTTGGCTTGGTTTTTTTCGAGGTGTTTTATGCTGCTCATTTCGCACATCCACGCATACCGTAAGGCACACCGTAAGGCACACCGTAAGGCGCGCCTGCTGGCGTTGGCCGCGCTGTTGGCCTGGCTGGTTGGGGCGCTCGCGCCAGCCCGGCCCATCGCGGCGGCCCAAGGCGCCGCGCAAATTGGGGCTGTCATCTCCGCCGCGAGTTTTCAGCCCGCGCTCGCGCCCGAAGCCATTGCCTCGGTTTACGGCATCAATCTGGCGGCAGCGGCCGTGGCCGCCGAGGGGGCGACGTTGCCCTTGACACTGGCGGACACGCAGGTGCGCATCAACGACCGGCCCGCCCAGCTTTTCTTCGTCGCGCCCAACCAGATCAACTTTGTGCTGCCCGCCAACACCGCGGGCGAGGCGTTGTTGCAGGTGCTCACGGCGGATGGCCGGATCAAGGCCAGCCACCCCATCGAAGTGCGCCCCGCCGCCCCCGGCATCTTCAGCGCCAATGCGAACGGGCAAGGCGTCCCGGCGGCGCTGGCGCTGCGCGCCAAAGGGGCCGCGCAAACCTTTGAAACCGTCGGTCTCGCCGGGCCGCAAGGCTTTCAGCCCAAGCCGCTGCAATTCGGCGCGGAAGACGAACAGCTCGTGCTGATTCTCTTTTTGACCGGCGCGCGCTGCGGCGGCAATTGCGCCAATCTGCGCGTGGCGCTGGCCGGCCAGGAGCTGACACCGCTTTTCGTCGGGCCGGTGCCAGGACTGGCCGGGCTGGATCAAATCAACCTCGAATTGCCGCGCACGTTGCGGGGCCGCTCCAAACTCTTCGTTTACGTCAAAGGCGCGCCGCCCTCGAACGAGGTGGAACTGGAATTCCTGCCCCACGTCGGAACCACGCCGTTGCGGCTGGCCGGCTTCAGCAAAACCGAAGTGGATGCCAGCGAGGAAATCACGATCAACGGCAGCGGTTTCGCCGAACGCAAAGAAGACAACCGCGTGACCTTCGGCGAGGCGCTCGCCAGCGTGAGCGCCGCCACGCCCACCCAGTTGCGGGTCAAAGTGCCGTTTGGCGCGCGTTCGGGCGCGGTCGTCATCGAAACGCCGCAGGGCAAAGTCATCGGCAACGACATCCAGGTGCGCACTTCGCTCAGCGGCATGGTTGCCGACGCCAGCCCCGGCGTGACCAGCGCTCCGGTGCCGCTGGCCGGGATCAAAGTCCGCTTGAGCAGCGGCGGCCAGGCGTTTGAAACGTTCACCGACACCAATGGCTATTTCGTCCTGAAAAACCTGCCGGCCGCGGCGCAAAGCCCCTTTGCCAAACTCAGCTTCGATTCCAGCGGCTTGCCGCAACCGTTCAACCCGCTCACCCGGCTCATACCGGGATTGCAAAGCAGCCGCGACAATCCGTTGAACACCGTGCCGCTGCAACCGATCAACGGCCCCGGCGCGGCCTCGCAGCAAGGGACGGCTGGTTTCGCTGGCGGATTCGCTAGCGGATTCGCCGGCGGTTCGGCCAGCGTCGCCTCGCGCGCCGCCGCGCCCGGCCAAACGCAACTGCCGATCACCCTGGCGACCGCCGAAGTGCTCTTCGAACTGCCCGCCGGCAACCGCTTCACCCCGCCGGCAATTACGATCAACCTGACCGCGCTCGGCGGCAAAAGCGCCAGTGCCCAGCCCGCCCAGAGCCTGCCGCCCATTGAATTGCCGCCGGGCGTTTATAGTTCGCGCATCGTGCTCATCACGCCCTTCGACGCGCGCTTCGAGCCGGGCGGCAAGCTGACCTTCCCGAACACCGAAGGCCTGACCGCCAACACCCCGCTCAAGCTTTATCATTTCGTGCAGCACCCCGCGAACCCGCAACAAGGCCAATTCGTCACCAGCGACGCCCAGTTGCGCGCCGACGGCAAAATCGAAACGGCCGCGAACGCCATCAAGGAAGGCGGGTTTTATTTCGTGGCCGCCGAACAGCCCTTCGACAAAACCAAACTGCTCTTCGGGCGCGTGGTCGAACGCAACGGCAGCGCCACCACCCCGTTGCCGCAAGCCCTGATCCAGGTGCAGGGGCAAACCTATCAGAGCGACGGCAACGGCCATTTCGCGCCCGCGCGCGTGCCCTTCACGCTCGGCAAAGATGTGCAGGTGACGGCCAGTTATCGCCGCCAGGATGGTCGCGTCGCGTATCTGAGCACCCTGGTCAGGCAGGCCGCGCTCACGGGCGAAGCCCTCAACCTGGGCGAATTGGAACTGCGCATCGAAGACCGTCCGCCCGTGCTGCTGGCACCCGATAGTTTCGAGGTTGACGCGGGCGCCACCGGCATTTTGCACTGCCGCGCCTACGACCCCGACGGCAATCGCGCCCTGATCATCAACTCCCCGGACAAGCCGGCCTACGCCGAGATCATTCAGGACGGCACGCCCGACTTCGTGATCCGCCTGCGGCCCAACACCACCACCGACATCGGCGCGCGCACGCTGCAACTGATCGTCAGTTACGCGGGCGCCAACCTTTCCACCGGCAAATTCATTGCGCTGACCGTGCGTGGCAAACCGCGCGCCTTCAAACTGCTCAGCGCCGACCCCGGTTGCAGCGAAGCCGCGCCCTCCGGCCCCGCCAGCCGGCTCACCTGGGAACCGGCCCCGCTCGCCACCGGCTATGCAATCTACCGGCGCGCCAACGGCGGCGCGGAAGTCAAAGTCGGCGAAAGCACCAGCGCCGATTTCACGGACAAATGCCTGGCCGTCGAAAACAGCTTCGAGAACTGCGTCAGCGCGGGCGGCAGTTATGAGTATTCCGTGCTCGCCCGCAATGCCAGTGGCGAACAGCGCGCCGACAACCGGCTGGCCGTGGCCGTGCTGGATAACATCTGCAGCGGCCGCGCCATCACCGTGGCCCTGCCGCAAGTGGCGGGCACGACAGGCAGCAGCCTGACCATCCCGATCAACCTCGGCGACCTGACGGGCAGCCTGCCCGAGGCGCTGGCCTTCGAGTTCGAGTTGAATTTCGATCAACGTATTTTGCAGTTCGAGGGGCTGGAGAAACCCGGCAGCCTGAGCCAGGACGTCATCGAAGAGCACAACGCCGACCCGCCCGGCAAATTGCGCGTCGCCGCCATCGTGCGCCAACGCCCGCTGGGCGGGGCCAGCCGCACCTTGCTGAAACTCAAATTCCGGCTGCTCGCGCCCGGCGTCAGCCCGCTCGTCTGGCAACGCTTCCTCCTCAACGAAGGCGCGCCCGTCACCAGCAGGCCGCAGGATGGCCGCGTGACTGTGAATTGAAGGGAGGGGAGCCAAATCGAACCACACAACATTGGAACACCGGTACAGTACCGGGGGGGGGGGGGCAGGGGGGGGGGGCGCGGGGAGCCGCGTGAGAAGAGCGCCGGGGGGGTAAACGGGGTGGGGGGTTTTTTTTTTAGGAGAGGAAAACACCCCCAACCCCGCGAGAGACGCAACAA
>JANOWX010000885.1:0-2292 GCA_031418175.1 Acidobacteriota bacterium
ATCATTCCATCGCCATCGGCAGCGTCGCCGGGCTCGCCGCCTTTCATCACAAACGCGAACAAAAAGTCGGCGTGATCTGGTTCGACGCGCACGGCGATATGAATACGCCCGAAACGTCGCCGTCGGGCAACATCCACGGCATGCCCTTCGCCGCGATCTTGGGCCACGGCGCACACGAATTGACGCACATCAGCGGCTTCGCGCCCAAAGTCCACCCGGAAGATTGCGTGCTGATCGGCGCGCGCAGCGTTGATCCCGAAGAGGCCACGGCGCTCAAAGCCTCCGGCATCCGCGTCATCACGATGCGCGAACTGGATGAACGCGGTATGAGCGCCGTGATGGATGAAGCGATGTGGCTGGCCTCACGCCGCACGGCGGGCTTTCACGTAACGATGGATATGGATTTCGTAGACCCTGATTACGCGCCCGGCGTCGGCACGCCCGTGCCCGGCGGCCCAACTTATCGGGAAAGTCACTTGGCAATGGAGAAGATCGCCGATTCGGGCAAGATGCTGTCGTTTGAATTGACCGAAGTGAACCCGGTGCTGGACATTTCCAACAAGACAGCGGAACTGGGCGTGCAACTGATCTTGTCGGCCTTCGGCAAGAAGATCATGTGATCTCCGATCTCAAATTCAGAATTTGAGATCGGAGATTGGAAAACGAGGAAACCTTGTCGCAAAAACTCAGAGTCGGCGTCATCTTCGGTGGCCGTTCCGGCGAGCACGAAGTCTCGCTGCGTTCCGCCGAAGCGGTCATCAACGCGCTGGATCGCAACAAATACGCAGTCGTCCCCATCGCCATCAACAAACAGGGCAAATGGCTGGCCTCCAGCGAAGCCACCAACCTGCTGCCCAGTTCCGTCATGCAAACCGCCGATCAGTCCGTCGCCATCTTCGGCGATCCGACCGAACGCGGGCTGGCGCGGTTGGATAAAGCGGGCGAACGCGAACAGCTTGATGTGATCTTTCCGGTGCTGCACGGCACTTATGGCGAAGACGGCACGATTCAAGGCTTGTTCGAGATGGCCGATGTCGCTTACGTCGGTTGTGGCGTGCTGGCCTCGGCCTGCGGCATGGACAAGGTCGTGATGAAGCGCCTCTTCCGCGAAGCCGGCTTGCCCATCGTCGCGTTCACACACTTCCTGCGCACGCAATGGGAAGCTGACCCGTTGCGCAGCGAGACGCGTGTGAGCCAAGAGATCGGCTTCCCCTGCTTCGTCAAACCGGCCAACCTCGGCTCTTCGGTCGGCATTTCCAAAGCGACCGATCTGAAAAGCCTGAACGCCGCCATCGCGCTGGCCGCCAAATTCGACCGCAAGATCATCGTCGAGAAGGGCGTCAACGCGCGCGAGATCGAAGTCAGCGTGCTGGGCAACGACGAACCCCTCGCCAGCCTGCCCGGCGAAATCGTCCCGCAGTCGGCGGACTTTTACGATTACACGACCAAATACATCAGCGCCGACGGCGCGCGCCTGGTCATCCCGGCGGAGCTTGCGCCCGAACTGACCGCGCAATTCCAACAACTGGCTGTGCGCGTGTTCCAGGCGATTGATGGCGCGGGCCTGGGGCGCGTGGATTTCTTTTTGGAAAAAGAGACGGGCGAGATATTCGTCAACGAGATCAACACCATGCCCGGCTTCACCTCGATCAGCATGTACCCGAAGCTGTGGGAAGCGAGCGGCCTCGGTTACAGCGCGTTGATTGATAAGCTGATTGAACTGGCGCTGGAACGGCAGCGCGAGAAGGCGCGCAATGTGACGAGTTATGAGTAAAACGTTTGATTTTCACGGTTGCGCTTGTTTGTTTAGATTCAGCGCAACTCCACCCGGCCACGCGGACAGTTGACGACCGCGATCAGCGCAGGCGCACACGGCAAGCCCAAGCCCCAATTGCCGCATCTTGCCGTATTGCGTGGCTTGCTCAAACGCATACGCCAACTGCACCACGGCGAAGCCTGTTGATAACGGCGTGGGGAATTATTGTTTGAATACCTTGCCGTCCTTCATCACGAAGCTGACGGCTTTCAACGTGCCGATGTTGTCGAGCGGGTTTTCCGCCGTGGCGATGATGTCTGCCTTCATCCCAACGCGCAACCAGCCGCGCTCCTTTTCCACGCCCAGCAGCCGCGCCGCGTTCGTGGTCAAGGCCTGCAAGATGGTTTTGGCGGGGAGGCCCGCTTCGACCCAGTGATCAATCGTCTCGATGGAAAGCCGCCCGCGCGGATATTCGTCCGTGGTGAAGATCACGTCGGGGCCATGCACCAGCGTCACGCCGAGTTGATAGGCGCGTT
>JANOWX010000886.1:0-1838 GCA_031418175.1 Acidobacteriota bacterium
TGCGCACGCTGGCGCTCAACATCAATTCGTATTCACCAGACGCCAAGCCTTGAATGACAAACTGCCCGCGCGCATCAACCTGGCTGGGCATGCCGCTGAAGCCGGTTGTCGGGCTGTCAGCGCGCCGCGCCACGACCGACATGCGCGCGCCTTCGGGCAACTGGCCGCCGACGATTTGCACTTGACCGCGCACGACGCCCTGCCCATAAACAAACACGATGCGCACGTTGGCGAGTTGCTGCCCAGCGGCGACTTCGAGGCCGTCGCGTTGCGGCGCGCCTTCCAGTTCAATGCGGGCAATTGAGAACCCAGTCGGCGTGCGGCCCACGTTGGCGAGATTGAATTGCACCTTGCCCGGCTGCAAGCCGCTCAAGCGGAAGCTGCCGTCCCGGTTGATTTTGAAATTGGAGCCGAAACTGGGCATGCCGCCGGTGCTGGGTGTGCTGGCGCGGGAAAACGCGCTCATCTGCAATTCGCCCAGCTTGGCTTGTAAGGCGGGATCGGCGACGCCTTCGATGACGGCCACGCCACTGATCGTCGCGCCGCGCTTGGCGCGCACTTCCACCAAATCAACATCGGTATCGAGAATCTCGAAGATCGTCGGGTCGCTGAAATAATCGGTGCCGCCACCGCCACCGCCACCCATGTTCGAGATCGAGATGCTGTAACGGCCCGTAGGCAGGCCATCGAGCCGCACCACGCCTTGGACATCGGCGATGGCCATCTGGAGTCCGGTAAACCCGCGCTCGCCCCGCAGCGGCGAATACATCACTCTGACACTGGGCACGGGCGCGCCAGTTTCGGCATCCACGACGCGCGCCAATACGCTGAAGCCTTTGACCGTGTCGGCCACCAGATGGATGTCAATGTCTTTGACTTCGCCGCCCGCAGTGACCTCGATGGCCTTGGCCTGCGCTTCTTCGATGGTGTCGGGATAGAAGGTGCGTTTATACGTCGTGCCGCTCACACGCGTGACCACGATGTTGTCAGCGCCGGTCGTACCGGCGGCCAGCAGGTAACGGCCTTCTGGCAAACCATAAATCCGATAAAGGCCGCGATCATCGGTTTGCAGTGCCGAGAAAGCGCCGCCCGGCGGATTCCATGAACTCTTGCGCCCTTGGGCATCTAGTTGCCAAATGCTCAGCCGCTGTTCGATCAAGGGTTTGCCCGCCGGGTCCATGATTTTGCCGGTGATGACGCCGCCGCGCGCGAGGCTGAAATCCATGTTCTCAATCGTCTCGCCTTCGCGCAGGTTGACGGCCTTGCCTTGCTCGAATGGGTTGCCGGCATCCGCCGTCTGCACGTAGCCGGGCGCGAGCGCCGCGACGCGGAAGTTGCCGGCGGGCACTTGATTCAAACGATAGCGGCCCTCGGCGTCGGTGGTGGCTTTAACCACTGCCCCGGTATCGTTGATGTTGATCGTTTGCCCGTTCAGCAATCCAACGACGACACCCAGCGCGGGCTTTTCGCCGACCGAAACGCGGCCTGAAATTGCGCCTGTGCCTGTCGGCCTGGCCACCGTGTTATTGGATTGCGCGTGAAGCGGCAACCAGGCGACCAGCCAAAGAAGCAACACACAGGCGTTGCGTAAGCTTGAATGCGAAAGTTTCATAATCCCTCCCGGATAGACAGCTTTGAATTGTTGATGGAGTGCTGGCTCCAAAGGCAACTCCCTAAAATGTTGGTTCGATTTGACGGCAGCATTCTATGAGTGTTGATGAACAGCCACAACTGCGTGGGCGTCACCCTCTGCATTTCGCCGAATGGGGCGTGAAGGTTCCCGAATTATTCGCAACCTGGGTACGCAGCGCTTCCAGCGTGCGGTCTCGGCAGCAGAC
>JANOWX010000887.1:0-8954 GCA_031418175.1 Acidobacteriota bacterium
GGACGCTGGAACAATACCGCCGCTTGGGGATGACCGAAGCGGAGATGTTGCGCGCCTATCCGACCTTGCGCGCCGAGGATTTGGCGAATGTCTGGGCCTATGTGCGGACACACCGCGCCGAGATTGACGAGGACATCCGGCAAAACGAGGCCGACGACGACGAGGCTTGACGATGGCGCGGCTCTATTCCAACGAAAACTTCCCGCTGCCTGTGGTCGAAGAACTGCGCCGTCTCGGTCATGACGTGCTGACGGTTCAGGAAGCAGGCAAGGCCAACCAGGAAATACCAGATGACGAAGTGCTGGCATTTGCCAGTGTCGAAAATCGCACAGTGTTGACGATCAACCGGCGCGATTTCATCCGTCTGCACCGCCAGCACTCGGCACACAGCGGCATCATTGTTTGCACCGCCGATCTTGACTTCACACGCCAGGCGCGAGGAATTCATGAAGCCGTTGCGGCGCTGCCCGCCCTTGCCAATCAACTTATCCGCGTCAACCGTCCTGCGCGCGTGAATTGAAAGCGCGCGTGCCTCAAGCGCAAAGAGATTGTGGATTTACGCGCTGACCGGTATCGTTTCGCCATCGAATTATTCCGGTTGTAGATTTTGAAGCATCAGCTTCCGGCAACATTGCGGTGATGATGGGAGCGGCTGATCTTGCAACGCCTCAATCTGGCGGGTGAGTTTGGTGCGCGTCGTTTACGCGGTGTACAGTGGGCAAACGGAAAGGAGTCAAGATGTCATTACCACCTATTCAAGTCACCAAGGAAGAAGTCACCGACCCGGCGGAGATCGCCGCCTTTCAGGCGCGTTGGGCGCAGGCGCAACGGAACTCCGACTGGTTGCAGGCGCACGCGCACGAGATTTACACGCAGCAGCGCGGCAAATTCATCGCGGTGGCCGGCGAGGAACTGTTCGTCGGCGACACGCCCGAAGAGGTTCATACCCTGGCGAGAGCGGCGCATCCGGAAGACCAGGGCAGCCTGAGCCGTTACATCTATCCGAAGAAGATGACCCGAATTTATGCGCATCAACGGTGAGTGGTTATTGTGCGACGATGGCGTTGTGCGGCCTGTAATTCGTGCCGAGTTGTTAGCTGGCGACGGCGTTTGGAAGGCCGTCGAATTCCTGCTGGACATCGGTGCTGACCGCACTGTCTTGAACGCGGATATGTTGCGCAAACTCGGTCTGCCACTGCTTGAGACGGGAGAAGGCCTCAGTGGTTTGGGTGGCGGAACCGACTCCGTCGAAATCGAAACCAGGCTGCATCTGCCGCGCGAGACGGGAAGCCCGGTCGCCTTCAACAGCCGGTTTGCCGCCGTCACTGATCCGGTGGCGCTTGACCTCTGCGTACTGGGACGCGACATCACCGATTTGTTCGCCGTGATTATTGACCGCCCCGGCGCTGTCGTTTGCCTGCTCAGCCAGCGTCATCGCTATACGATCATGCAAGATTGAATCGAGCATGCCACGCTGCGGTCGAACTTTTCCGGCAATGGATTTTGAAGCATCATCTTCCCGCAGTTTGAGCAATTTCACCTTTCACCAATCAGGAGCCTCTTGATGAGTCAGGAAAAACGCTTCGGCTTGTCCGAAGAAGACCTTACCCCGGACGCGGGCGCGGCCACCGACGTCGCCCCGCTGGGCCGCCAGCACAAACCCGCCCACGAATTGACCGCTGACGAAGACATTGATGTGGCCGATTGGGAGCGCGTCGCGGCCCTCGACGAATTCAAGCAACTGGTTGCGGCCAAGCGCAAATTCATCATCCCGGCGACGATCTTTTTTGTGGTGTATTACTTTGCGCTGCCGGTGCTGGTGGGCTATGCGCCGGGGCTGATGAGCAAGCGGGTGCACGGCGTAGTCAACGTGGCGTACCTGTTCGCGCTCTCGCAATTTTTCATGGCCTGGCTCATCGCGGCGCTGTATGTGCGCGCGGCGGGCCGCTTCGATGCAATGGCGCAGAACATCCGCAGTAAAGTGAAAGGGGAAAACTAGGCGATGAATGCTTCACTGTTGATGTTTCTGGTCTTCATTGCGATCACGCTGGTGATCACGTACTGGGCGGCGCGCAAGAATACGGGGTCGAATGCCTACTTCGCCGCCGGACGCTCGCTGACGGCCTGGCAGAACGGCATCGCGGTGGCGGGCGATTACATGAGCGCGGCCTCGTTCCTGGGCATCGCGGGCATCATCGCCTTTCAGGGCTACGATGGGTTTATGTATTCGGTCGGCTGGCTGGTGGCCTACCTGACGGTGCTGTTGATTGTGGCGGAGCCGTTGCGCAACGCGGGTAAATACACGATGGCGGATGTGCTGGCCTACCGGCTGAGTCCGCGTCCGGTGCGGGCGATGGGGGCGTTGAGCACGCTGACGGTCAGCACGTTTTATATGATCGCGCAGATGGTCGGCGCGGGCGCGCTGGTGTCGTTGCTGCTCAAAGACACGGGCATCACGTTCAGCACGGCGGTCATCGCGATTGGTATTCTGATGATCGTGTATGTGGTTTTCGGCGGCATGCTGGCGACGACCTGGGTGCAGATCATCAAGGCGATTTTGCTGATGAGCGGCACCATCTTGCTGAGCATTCTGGTACTCAAACATTTTCATTTCAGCTTCAGCGAATTTTTTAATGCGATTGCGAATGTCAGCTACCACGACGCGAGCGGCAAGCTGGTGACGCAGGACTTTTTGACGCCGGGCTTGCGCTACAAACCGCCGTATGGCGCGTTGGATTTGATCTCGCTGGGCTTGGCGCTGATCTTTGGCACGGCGGGTTTGCCGCACATCCTCGTGCGGTTTTACACGGTGCCCGATGCCAAGACGGCGCGCGGCAGTGTTGTTTGGGCGATGGCCATCATCGGCAGTTTTTATATCCTGACGACGTTCTTGGGCTTCGGCGCGGCGACGATTGTCGGGCGCGATTTCATCGCCAGGAACGGCGGGACGAATATGAGCGCGCCGCTGTTGGCACAGGCGCTCGCCGGAGATTTGTTCTTTGCCTTCATCTCGGCCATTGCTTTTGCGACGATTCTGGCAGTGGTTGCCGGGTTGACAATTTCCGCGTCAACCTCGTTTGCGCACGATTTCTGGACGAACGTGTTGCACCACGGCACTGAGCGCGCGCCGGGCGAAGAGGTGCGTGTGGCGCGCGTGACGGCCTTTGTGGTCGGCGCGGTTTCGATCCTGATTGCGATTGTGCTGGGGCCGAATGCGAACGTGGCCTTTCTGGTCGCGCTGGCTTTTGCGGTGGCGGCTTCGGCGAATCTGCCGGTGATTGTGTTGTCGCTGTTCTGGCGGCGGTTCAATACCAAAGGCGCGGTGGCGGGGCTGGCGACGGGTTTGTTGTCGTCACTGATTCTGATTTTGCTCAGCCCTTCGTTTATGAAAACGGGCGCGCTTTTCCCGTTGGAAAATCCGGGCATCGTCAGCATCCCGTTGGGATTCATCGGCGCGGTGCTGGGCACGTTGTCGGGACGCGAGCCGCACGCGGAAGAGAAGTTCACCGAGTTGAACGTGCGGGCGACGACGGGGCTTGGCGCCGAAAAGGCGGTTTCGCATTGAATGGCCGGTTGCGCGGCTAACTTTGTGCGCGCAACCGGGCCAATTCTTCACGTAGCCGGGCGACCTCGGCGTCCGCCGACGCTGCGCGTGCTTCGGCCTGTTGGCGCGCGGCTTCGGCCTGTTGGCGCGCAGCTTCCGTTTCCTGCCTGGTCGGCAAAAAGCACCCAGTCTGTGGGTCGCGCAAGCGCAACGTCTCGCCCGTGTCTACCAAATCCAGCCCCAAGGCTTCGCTATGCACCGCGCCATCCCTGATTTCGAGTTCCTGATACTCGCCATCCGCCAGCCGATAAGCCACCAACCCCTCAGGCAACCAATCGTATTCCGGGTCATACAGAAAATACTCCCGCACGCCCCAACCCGCGTACAGGGTCGCTTTCCTGTTGGCGTCGTTGAGAATCGTGCCGCGCGACGAAACCTCGATCACGAATTCCGGCGGGCGGCCTTCTTCCCAGAGCTTGTAAACGCGCCGCTTGCGTTTCGGCACGCCGCGCACGACGAAGACATCCGGCGCGACACGTTTCTTCGGGTTGCCCTGCACGTAATAGATCAAGAGGTTGCCGGAGACATACATCTCTGGCGCCTGCTCGAAATAGGTTTCCAGTTCGGAAATCAATTCACCCATCAAATCACGATGCACATCAGTTTCGGCCATCGGCTCACCGTCCGTTTCCGGGTAGTAAATTTCCCTGGCTACAGGTTGTTTTGCTGGACTTGTGCTTACGCTCATAAGTTCACCTCGCCAGGCATTCTACCGTGAACTGCTGTTGGTTGTCACAGCGGGTTGCAGCACGCGCGGCTGATCCAACACCCAACGGCGAATGATCTGATAGCCGCGTTCCGCCGGCAGATAACGCCGCCCGCCCTGATGCCCGTCTTCCTTGCCGGTTTGCACGTTCAGCGGTTTGCGCAACAGCTTGCTGGTCTCGATGTCGGCCAGATTGACGCGCTGTTGCAGCAGCAAATAGTTCTTCAGCATCTTCGCCATTGACCAATAGTTGTTGCCGTCCGGCCCTTCCAATTCCAGCGAAGGCACGCGCCCTTTGACCGCGTGGCATTTCATGCACGACATCTCGTCCTGCCGCTGCTGGCGGTTGAGTTCGGGCGCGACGTGATCGTTGAAATAGCGGAAGCTGGCGAGGAATGGCTCACTTAACCGCGGCTGGCCTTGCGCATCTTTTAACGCTCCGGCCAATGGCTCTTTCTTGACCGCATCCTGCAAATCGCTCAGCCACAGTTGCGGATCGGCATTGCGCAAGGCGTTGCGCAACGCACCGTTGGGTTCTTTGGCCAGCAAATCGCGGAAGGCTTGCTGGACGTGCGGGTCTAACCGAATACCGGTTTGATTCGCCAGCCGTTGCGCGCTGCCACGCGTCATCGCGGGCGCATCGGGCCGCAGCGCTTGCAAATACAATTCGACTGCACGGGCGCGGGCGGCGGTGACGGTTTCGTTGGCTGGCTTGTCCAGTTCAGCGCCGACTTCGGGCACGCCGTTGCCGTATTCCATCACCCAGGCCACGCTGGGCAGCCAGAAATGCGTGGTCAACGGATTCGGCACCGCGCCCGGCACCAGCTTCAACAACACCTCCGTATGCAAATCAGGATTGGCCGCGAGCATGCCGCCCATGCGGTCGGCGACGTACCAGTCGGCGTTGGGCAAACCCATCGGTTTGACGGCATCGGCGGCGGCTTGTAAGTGCGCCACGATTTCCGCTGCGTTTGGTTGTTTGTTGTGTTTGGGAATCAGCAACGAATAGAGCAACTGCTGCTGCTCGACGGTCTTTGGCACGTCCCAATGCGCGCGGCTAAAGAGGCGCAGCACCGGTTGGGCCAACGATTGGCGGCGGTCGTAATCCATTGCGCCGCGCAAAATCTGTTCGACCAGCGGCTCGACCTTCTCTTGCGTAGCGGGCAGGCGCACGGCGCTGGGATCGCTGACCGCAGCGGCGGCAATCGTGCGCAAGACTTCGGGGCCTTTGGTCGAGTATTCGATCACGCGGTCTTGCAACGGCGTGAAGGCCACATTCGACGCGCCTTCCAACATCAAGCGCAACGCGGGCAAATCATCGGCGGCGGTCTTGTCCCACACGCGCACGGCGGCCTTGCCCATCAATTCGGTGCTGTGTTCGGTGATGTAACCCATCTGGCCCGGCCCGCCGTCGCCACCTGACGAGTTGTAGAATGTCGCGGCAATCGCCACCAGCCGGTTGGCCAGCCGGTCTTTCACGGCTGCGCTCAACGTGCTGTCGTCAAGTTTGTCTTCGAGCGTTTTGAAGAGCGTAGCGAGTTCCTTGTACTGATGTTCGTCGCTGCCGTTGGCCTTGTGCCCGTTGGCGATAAACAGAGCGTGACTGTGGTAGCGGAAGCAATTTTCGGCCAGCGCGTTCGCTTCGGGCGCGAGCAGCTTCTTCGTCCAGGCCTCGTTAATTGCCGCGCGCATGGGCGGATTCCAAACCCACCATTGCCACGCCGCCTTGGCAGCCCAGGCGCGCACGCCGGGATGTTTGTCTTCGTTGAGCGCGCGATCCAGCAGGCGCATCAGCCGCTGCTGATCGAAACGCGGTTGCGTCAGCACGGCGTCGGCGCGAATGCCCAACGCTTTCAACACGCTTTCGCGCGTCAGATCGTCGCCCGCGTCGAACGCCGCAAAGACTGCTGCAAAACCCACGTCATCCAACAACGTCTGCTCCAGCGCCCACGCCGCCGCATCGCGCACGGGTTTGGCCGCATCGCCCAACGCCCGCACCAGCGCGGGCACGCCGCGTGACGTGTGCACGCCGCCCAGCGCCATCAGGCCCCACTTGCGCACTTGCGCTTGCGGATGCGCGGCGGCTTGCAACATCAAATCAACCAGCGCCAAATCATCGGTCAGCGACAACGCGCGCACGCGGGCGATGGCGGCGGGCAATGATTCGCCTGCTTTGGCGACGAATTGCGCGCGCGCCGGTTTGACAGGCCTTTGCGGATAGAGCCGCGACAACGCGTGCAGCGCATACGAAGTCGTCACGAAGCCCGTCAGCGCGTTCTTGTTCCAACGGCCATACGGGTTTTGCATTTGCAGCAATGCCCGCACGCCGCGCTCAACACTGGCATCGCCGGGGCCGTGGCCCATTGCCTGCAACGCGATCAACGCCAGCGCAGTCGGCGCGGGATCATTCTCACCGTCAGTCTTCCAAGCCGCGCCATTCGCCCGGCCCGGATCGAAGCCCCACGAGCCATCGGCGTTTTGAATCGCGCGCAACCGCGCTTCGTCCTTTGGCAACTGTTCCTGAATGCGCTGCCACAGTTGCGCAGCCTTCTCGGCGCTCAGCAATTGATAGTCAGGAAAGCGCGCGGGCGGCGGCTCTACGGGCTTGCCGTCGGGCCTTGGGGTTGGCGTGGGCGCGGGCGGTGGTTCGGCGGGCAGCGTTTTTTGAATGTCGCGCGCTTGCTGATTTTGCGCCACGTAATCCGCCGGGAAGAAGCGTTTGAAGAATTCGATGCGGTGCGACATGTCATCGCTGTAACGCGGCACGACCGACAGCATCAGCGCGGCCTTCTCTTCCAACGCCGCGAAATAGCGCGGGTGCTGCGTGCGATCCCAGCCCCGGCGCAAAATCTCGCCCGCGTAGTTGTAGACAACTGATTGCCCAACATTCGAGCCAGGCCCGGCGGCGTTGATACCGCTGGGGTCGGCGGTTTGCAGCGTGTGATTGGCTGCGCGCAGGGCCTGCATCGAATGCAGCTTGCGCGGCGGCGCGACTAATTCGGCAGTGCAAACGTTGTGACCGGCGACGCGCGTGCCGGCGGGGCCGTCGCCGATGTCGAGCGGAGCGAGGCTGGTGTTATTCGCGGCGTCCTTCAGGTAATTCGTCGGGCGCAACGATTCATACATCACGTTGACCAAGCGCCGGAAGTTTTGCAGGTTCTCGGGGCGATAGCCTTGCTGCATCGGGATGGCGCTGCCCCAGACGCCCGCTTGCGTGTGGCAACTCATGCAATGCGTGCCCATCAGGTTGCCGGTTTCGCGTATGCGCCGCTCCTGACTCGCGCCACGTGGGCGATTGGTCAGCCAGGCATCCACCTGGCCCAAGTGGTCATACAGCGCCTGCCGCACCGCCAAGCGCGGATCGGTGTAGGGCGCAGGTTTGAGCAAACGCAATTCGATTTCGTAGCCGGGGGCATTGGCTTCAGCGCGCTGGAGGTAAGTGCCGCCGGGTTTCAGCACGCGCACGATGGCCGCGCGATGACCTTCGTTTTGCTGATGCACGCGCTCGTTTTCGTTGCGGCCTTCGGTGTATTCGGCCAGCGCGCCGCCATCCAGCGTGTAAACGCGCAACTGCGCCGCCAGCGTGTGGTCGGGGATGCTCAATTGGCAGGTCAACAGGCGCGGCTCCGTGCTGGTGTAAACGAACTTGAACCAGTCATCGCCCGATTTGCCGGCCGCACCGTTGTCGAAGTATTCGATGTCATCGGCGCTGCCCGCTATGCGCAACGCCTGCACGCCGTCGGCATCGGCAACGCTGTTGAAAGTGATGGGCTGCGCCTGTTCGGGCGTGTCGTTGGGTTCCTGTTCGACGTATTGACCGAGCTTCTCGCTGTCGCGCAGATCAAGCGGGTTGACGCGCACGTTGAGCGGCACAGTCGTCCCGGCGGGCCACGGCGTTTGGCGCGGGAACGTCACCGCGCTGGGCGCGCTGCCCTCTTCACGCCAGCGCGCACCTTCAAAGATGGTGGGTTCGTCTGTGACCGGCATTAGCTCCAAGGCGTACTCGCCCGTCACCGGCGCGCGATAAACCAAATAGGCATCGGGGTCGAGGGCGTGCAAGACCTTGCGCCAGTCCGCTGTCGGCGCGGTGTAAATGCCAAAGGCTGCGGCGTGCGTATTGGCAACCGGCGCGGGGGCGGGGCCTTTCACCAGCTTCCAACTCACACCGACACGGCCGTGCGGCGGCAATGCGGAGGGCGCAGGCAGACTGACCGCTACTTCAAACGTCTCGCCTTGTTTGAGCGTGAGGCGGTGCTGCCAGGGCGCGCCAAATTGCAGCGTCGAGCGCAAAGGCAAGTGCGCCTTTTGGCGTTGTGCCGCTTGGTAACGGGCCGCGCCATCGCGGCTTGCCAGGCTGAACACACCAAGACCCAAACAAAACACCGCTGGTATGAAGCGCCAACGATTAATCAGCCGATGCATAGTGGGCATAACACCTCTCTCAGATTGGTTCTCACCACAATTGGCAGGTCAGGGTCCTCACGCTTGCAATTCATTGCGTGCAAGCCGGGGCAATGATTCTCATTACGGAAAGTGTGCGGTATCCTAAAGCCATTCCACATCACTGACAAGATTTGTCACGGAGTCGCCAGTGCAACAAACGTCTCGAACTGCCTTCCGCAAAATTCTGATCGCCAATCGCGG
>JANOWX010000888.1:0-2681 GCA_031418175.1 Acidobacteriota bacterium
CACGCTGGAAGCGATGCGTACCCAGGCGCTTAGATCTCGCGGCAGCGTCCTGTTTCAAACTCTTGATTGGCTTGCTCAATCAAGGCCTCGAAGCGCCCGGCTTTGACATCCTGCGCAATCTGCCGATCCCACAGCAGCGCGCGGAAATCA
Organism: Acidobacteriota bacterium; assembly: GCA_031418175.1. Classification (GTDB taxonomy): domain Bacteria; phylum Acidobacteriota; class Blastocatellia; order RBC074; family RBC074; genus JACPYM01. The sequence goes on from JANOWX010000888.1 coordinate 151, forward strand.
TCGAACCATTGCGTGAAGCGGGAAAGCTCTTCGCGGTTAAGTTGCATCACCGCATGTTCAAGCTCTTGCGTGTTCATAAAATTGCTCCTTTTCGGTTATAGCTTGTTATCCGCCACCGGCTTCTTCTCCTCCGGCTTATCTTCCTTCAACGTCTGCAACAGTTCCTTCCACTCGAACCAGCCCTGCTTGCCGCGAATCCATTTCTCGAACCAATTGAATTCGGCGACCGCTTTGACCAGTTGGTTGCGCGGTTCGGTGATACCGTGCGTGTTGCCGGGATAAACCATGAATTCGGTCGGCACGCCCAGCTTCTTCAATGCCATGTGCAACTCTTCGCTTTGCGGACGCGGCACGCGCGGGTCGCCGTCAACGACGTGGATCAGCGTCGGCGTCTTGGCGTTCTTGATGAACTTGAGCGGCGAGAAGTCCCACCACTTGGCAAAGTCTTCGTAAGGAGGTTTGCCGCCGAAGTAAAACTCGCGGTTGCGTTGCACGTCGCTTTGCCCGTACATCGAAATCCAGTTGACCGTGCCCGCGCCGGACGAAATCGCTTTGAAGCGGTTGGTGTGCGTCAGTATCCAATTCGACCAATGGCCGCCGGCGCTCCAACCCATCGCGCCCAGCTTGTCGCCGTCCACCAGACCCTGCGCGATCAGGTGATCTACGCCGGTCATGATGTCGTCGTAGCCTTGGCGGAAATAATCGCCGCCGATTTCCATCTTGTGTTTTTCGCCGTAGTTGGTCGAGCCGCGATAGTTCGGACACAAGACCGCATAGCCCGCGCCCGCATAAATCTGCGAACCGTAACCAGGGTTGAAGCGCAGCACATCCGCGCCCGCCGGGCCGCCGTGAATCTGCACGATCAGCGGGTAGCGTTTGCCGCGTTCGTAGCCGACCGGCTTGACCAGTACGCCCTCGACCATTTTGCCGTCCGAAGATTTCCATTGAATGGCTTCGGTTTCGCCCAAGGCCAGATTGCGTACTTGCGGATTGCCGTCGGTCAGTTGCCGCCAACTGCTGCGATTGCCGATTTGCGCGAGCGGCGCGGTGTAAAGATTGGCGGGCGCATTCGAGTCGGCGTAGCTGATCAGCAGGATATTGGAATCGTTGTCCTGCGTGACGTTCACCACGCCCTTTTCATTCGTTATTTGTGCGACCTTGCCCGTGTCGGTCGAGAGCGCGAAAAGTTGATTGGTCGCGCGCCAGCCTTCGTTGAAATAGATCGTCTTGCCATCCGCCGACCAGAAGCCGGTGTTGACATCGCCGTCGAAACCCTCGCCCAACTTGCGCCATTGATTGCCGCTCAGCGCGCGCAGATACACACGGCCATTGCGGAAGTATTCAAAGTTGTCCGATGCCGAGTACGCAGTCATTTTGCTGTCGGGCGAAAAAGAGACCGCGCCTTCTTCAATCTCCGTATTGTCGGACAAGGCTTCGAGCGTGCCGGAAACGGTGTCGAGCAAACGCAGTTCGGCGTAAATGTTGGCTTCGGTCACGGTGCGTTGGTAACGATCCTTTGGCGTGCCGCGAAAGGCGACCCAGCGCGAGTCGGGCGAAATGACGACATCGCTGACGCTGCCCATTTGGCCCGAAGCCAACTGCTTCTCTTGCTTGGTTCCCAATTCGAAGGCCCAGAGTAGCGACAAGGGCGGCTCTTCGTTGCGGATGCGCACGGTGAACTTTTGTTCGATGCGTTCCTTGTTGTCTTTGTTCAGGCTGTCGGGCGCGATGAAATAAATGCGTTGGCTGTCGGGCGCGAATTGCCACGACGTGATCGGCGTCGCGTGTTTGGTCAGTTGCGCCGGCTTGGCGCTTTCGATGTCAACGACGGGCAGCGTCCAGATTTGCTGCTCGTCATCCTTGCCCGCCGCAAAGGCCAGCCACTTGCCGTCTTTGCTGAACGCGAACGCGCCGACGCCGTCTTTGGCTTCGGTCAGCTTGCGCGCTTCGCCGCCATCGGGGCGCATCAGGTAAAGCTGGTTCTGCGTCGGTGTGGCCGTTGGCGCTTCACGATTCGAGGCGAAGACGAAATAGCGCCCATCACGCGACCAACGCGGCGTCGTTTCATTCTTGTCTTTGGTGAAGGTCAATTGCCGCGCCGCTTCCAAGCCGCGTTCGACCGAGACGAGCCAGATGTCGGTTGAGCTTTTCGCCGCTTTCCAATCAGGCGCGCTCAATGTGTAAAGCAGCCAGCGCCCGTCGGGGCTGAGTGCCGGATTGCCGATGGCGCGCAATTCCTGCGTGTCCATGAAAGTCATCGGGCGTTTGGTCTGTGCTGTGACGCACAACGCAATGAAGGGGAAGAGAAGTAGGAAGGCTTGCCAGCGCGGTGTCGCTTTCATTGGGTGCTCCTTGGTTAGTGGTTGTGGGAGATGTTCAGGTCGGGTTCCAGGATACCTGTGGCGGGAGAGGCGGGCAAGCGCTGCTTGCAGGATGCAGGCGGGAAACAGTAAACAGCGCCGCGAGTAGCGCAACCCGCCGAGGTTGCGCGGCGTCATCAGCAAACCTTCAGGTCGTAACCGAGACCTCAG
>JANOWX010000889.1:0-3230 GCA_031418175.1 Acidobacteriota bacterium
AACAACAAGGAAAAACAACGATGACCATTGCCGTGGGCGCACAATTCGATCATTACGAAATCCTCGCGCCGCTGGGCGCGGGCGGGATGGGCGAAGTCTGGCGCGCGCGCGACACGCGGCTCAACCGCGAGGTCGCGCTCAAATTCCTGCCCGCCGAGTTCGCCAAAGACGCTGACCGCCTGCGCCGCTTCGAGCAGGAAGCGCACGCCACTTCGGCGCTCAATCACCCGAACATCCTGACCGTGCATGACATCGGTTCGGCTTCACCAGAAATGGGCGGCGCGCCCTTCATCGTGGCCGAATTGCTGGCGGGCGCGGAATTGCGCGCGCACTTGAAGGACGGCGCGCTCAGCCCGCGCCAGACGCTCGATTACGCGCAGCAGATCACCGCCGGGCTGGCCGCCGCGCACGCCAAAGGCATCGTGCATCGTGACCTGAAGCCGGAGAACCTTTTCGTCACCACCGACGGGCGCGTGAAGATTCTCGATTTCGGGCTGGCGAAACTGAAAGCGCCACGCCGCGCGCCGATTGACAGCGAAGCGCCGACGCAAAAGCAGATCACCGATCCGGGCACGGTGCTGGGCACGGTCGGTTACATGGCCCCGGAACAAGTGCGCGGGCAGGAGGCCGACAGCCGCGCGGACATCTTCGCCTTCGGTTTGATCCTGTATGAAATGCTGGCCGGGCGGCGCGCCTTCACGGGCGCTTCAACCGCCGATGTGCTGAGCGCGATCCTGAAAGAAGAGCCGCCGGAACTCAGTGCGACGAACGCGCAAATCAGCCCGCAGCTTGAACAGATCGTGCGGCGCTGTTTGGAAAATAGCCGGAGCGGCGCTTCCATTCGGCGCACGACCTCGGCCTGGCGTTGGAGATGTTGGCCGCGCCCTCGCATTCATCGGGCAATCAATTGACGGCGGCTATTGCGGAACCCAATCAATCGGGCAGATTGTCGGCGTTGCGTGCACGGCTTGGTTGGATCGTGGCGGCGGCGCTGTTGCTATCAACGCTGGCCTTCGCGGTGGCGTACTTCCGCCGCGCGCCCGCCGAGAGCCGCGCCACGTACACGTATCTGCCATGGCCGGAGAAAACAACTATTCAAAGCGGTACGCCAGTAGTTTCACCCGATGGACGGCGTATTGCCTTTACCGCATCAACGGAAGGCACACGTTCTATTTGGCTTTATTCACTTGATGCACCAGAGCCGGTACGACTTCAAGGAACGGAAGGCGCGCAATTTCCATTCTGGTCGCCGGATGGCCGATACATTGGCTTTCCCGGAGGAGGTGCGAAGCTCAAAAAGATTGAAGCATCTGGCGGTACGCCTGAAATTCTATGCGCCGCGCCGCAAGGTTGGGGTGGCTCCTGGAATAGTGCTGGAGTGATTCTTTTTGCTCCTACTCAGCTTGGATCAGGCCTTAATCGCGTGTCTGACAAAGGTGGTGAGTCAACACCCGTCACGAGCCTTGATACGGCACGTCTTGAAACAGGGCATAACTATCCCCGCTTCCTGCCCGATGGCCGACACTTCTTTTTCTTTGTCACGTCGGAGCGACCCGAAAACACCGGGATACGGCTTGGCTCGCTCGATCAACCGCAGACCAGCTTTCTGCTACGGTCTGATACGAATGCCGAATATTCTTCTGCCGGTTATCTGATATTTATGCGCGGGCGGAAAATTCTGGCACAGCGATTTGATGCGGAGAAACTGACTATCAGTGGTGATCCTGTCACCCTGGTTGAACGCGCGAACTTCATTCCATACCCATATACTCCACTGTCAGTTCATGGCGACAGAGTGTTGATTTATCAAAGCGCGGGCGATCCAAATACACAGCTTGTCTGGTTTAACCGCAACGGCAAACAGCTTTCGCTGATAGGGCCGCCGGGCGAATACAATTCGCTGAACCTTTCGCCGGATGGGGGGCGGGTAATCCTCGAACGATATGAACCAGAGAAAGGAAACGGCGATCTCTGGTCGTTTGATTTATTACGCGAAACAATGGATCGCATTACTGCCCGTTCAACAGGAGCAAGCTCTCCGCTCTGGTCACCGGATGGGAAACGGATTGTCTTTAGGTCTTTTCAGGAAGGATTTTCTCCGCTGTTGCAAAAAGACGTTGAGAGTAGCAATGGCAATGAAGAAACCTTACTCAAGGGAGACGTGCGTTTTTTCCCATCTGACTGGTCGAGTGATGGGAAGTTTATCGTTTGTGTAAAAATTGAAGAGAAAACAAGAATGGATATCTGGCTGCTTCCCCTTTTTGGTGACCGTCAGCCGAAACCATATCTGGTAACTCAATTTGTGGAGGCTTCGGGGAAGGTCTCGCCTGATGGGCGCTGGTTGGCATATCGGTCGGATGAGTCAGGCCGCCAGGAAATCTACGTGCAATCCTTCCCAGAGCCGGGACGGAAAGTGACTGTCTCGAAGGGCGGTGGGGGCGTCCCACGCTGGCGGCGCGATGGAAAGGAACTGTACTACGTTGCATCAGACAACAAATTGATGGCCGTCCCGGTTGAAACGGGTGCAAATTTCACGGCAGGCACGCCAGTGGCACTTTTCGATGTGGGGAGCTACGTCCGCCGCACTAGCCGCCACGCCTACGACGTGAGCGCCGACGGGCAGAAGATTCTGTTGATTCGCCCGCTGGAAGACGCTTCGACGCGGCCGCTGACGGTGGTGCAGAACTGGACGGAGTTGCTGAAACGATGAACCTATGGAGTGCGGTGGCTCGACACCGCTTTTCGTTCGCTGCCGAAAGCTTCCGGCGTCAGCGAGCGTAGCGGGCGCGAACGAAAAGCTGCGTCAAGCCGCAGCACTCCAAAACTAACCAGGAGAGCCAAGAACCATGAAACACTCAATGCACAACTGGATGAGACCCGAACCGCTTGAGACCACGCTCGAACGCCTGCACCGGCTGGGGTATGACAGCATCGAGATCAAGGGCGAACCGGCGCAATACAACTGGGACGAAGCGCGTGGCTTGCTCGACAAATACGAGCTCGAATGCTGGGGCACGGTGACGCTGATGTTCGCGGGGCGCGATCTGATTCATCCCGACAGCGCGGTGCGCGCCGATACGGTCAACTATATGAAAGATTGCATCCGCATGGCCCACGCGCTGGGCGGCAAGATGTTCTGCATCGTGCCTTCGGTGGTCGGCAAGGTGAAACCGCTGGCCTCGGCTGCCGAAGAGTGGGGCTGGGCGGTCGCGGGCTTGAAAGAAGTCGCG
>JANOWX010000890.1:0-1585 GCA_031418175.1 Acidobacteriota bacterium
TTTGTCAGAACAGAAATTATTCGATGCGCGCTGGCTGGAAGGGCTGGCCGATACGCTCGCGCTGTTGCTGGATGAAGCGAAACGCATCGGTGGCGTCAAGGACCGCACGCAAGTCGTCACCGTCAAGCAATTGAACCGCGAGATCGAAGCCTGTGTCGCGCTGGTCGCGGCGATGCAGGACGCGCCCGTTGACTTGAGCCGCTGGGCTGCGTTCTTTGATGAACTGACCCAGCGCGCCAACGAAGTCGAAGACATCGCGCACGCGCTCGAGCAGGGACAGGCTGCCGACACGACCGAGAGTTTCGCCGAGTTTCACTTCTGGATCGCAGCCTTGCTCAAACAGACGCGCACGGCACGGCGCGATTTCAATACGCTGATTGCCTGGAACGCCGCGCAGGTCAGCCATCTCACTCCCCTCATCGAACACGCCGCGCCGCCTTTCGCCGCGCGCTGGCAACAACTGGCCGCATCGTTCAGCCGCGTGCCCACTGTCAGCGAAATTGATGAACGGTGCACGCGCGCGTTGGACGAAATCAAAACGCTCACCGCCGAACTTGCCTTACGGGAAACCAATGCGCTGTCAGGCGCGCTATTAGGCGAAAGCGCCGCGTTGCTGTCAGGGCTGAACGCACTCACCGCCCCGCTGGAAAAGACTGCGCAAGCTGCCGCGGATTTTTTACATCGCACCGCCGCGCTGGCGCAGACCTGCGACGACTTAGTCGAGGCGATGGATTTTCAGTTTCTGTTTGATGGCGAGCGCAAGCTTTTCACTATCGGTTACAACGTGACGGATGGCCGCCGCGATAATTCGTTTTATGATTTGCTGGCGTCTGAAGCGCGCCTCACCAGTCTCGTGGCGATTGCGAAAGGCGACGCGCCGCAAGAACACTGGTTCAGGCTGGGCCGCCAGTTGACGCAACTTGACGGAGCCGGACGCGCGCTCGTCTCGTGGACGGCGACGATGTTTGAATACCTGATGCCGCTGCTGGTCACGCGCGATTACGCCGAGACGCTGCTCGATCAAACTTATCAGGCCATCGTCGCGCGCCAAATCGCTTATGGGCGCGAACACAACGTACCGTGGGGCGTTTCTGAATCGGCTTATAACGCGCGCGATTTGCAGTTCAATTTTCAGTACGGGCCCTTTGGCGTGCCGGGCCTGGGGTTGAAACGCGGCCTGAGCGAAGACCTGGTGATTGCGCCTTATGCGACCGTGCTGGCCGCGCAGGTCGCGCCGCAAGCCGCGCTGCAAAACATGCAACGGCTCACCCTCACGGGGGCGCTGGCGCGTTACGGTTTTTATGAGGCGATTGATTACACGCCCGAGCGGTTGCCGAAAAACCAAAACCACGTCGTCATCCATTCGTTCATGGCGCACCATCAGGGCATGAGCCTGGTCGCGCTCGACAACGTATTGCACGACGACGTGATGCAGCGGCGTTTTCATGCCGACCCGCTGATTCAGGCCTCTGAATTGCTGTTGCAGGAAAGCATTCCGCAAGGCGTAACGCTCGCCCGCTTCCGTGCCGAAGAGCTGTTGCCGGGGCGAATCGTCAACCCGCTGATCGCGCCGCTCGCCGTCAGT
>JANOWX010000891.1:0-6733 GCA_031418175.1 Acidobacteriota bacterium
AAAGAACCCGCGCCACATTTTCCAAGGAGACGCTGATGCGCGAACATATATTTGTACTTTTCGGATTCGCCTTGCTGGCACTGCTTTTGCCGTCTGGCCTTCAGGCCAATCAACCTGCCAAACAGTCAGACAAAAACAAGGTATCAAAAAAGAAAAAACCGGAGCGTGAAGCGCCACCCGCCGAACACGTCCAACTCGTGCCTTATGACCCCGTCGCCGCCGAGCCGCCGCGTCCGGCCAATGGTTCGCTTTACACCGACAGCGCGCCCAACCGCAGCCTGCTGATTGATTTCAAAGCGACGGGTATTGGCGATCTGCTCTTCATTGATGTGATCGAGGCGAGCGCCGCCAGTGTTTCGTCAAACGCCAAACGCAGCCGCGATTCGGGCACACTGGCGGGCTTGAAAGGCGCGGTCGGCGCGATCCCCTTGCCCGCCGCCGCCATCACCGCCGAGGTGCTCGGCGGTTTGGGCCAACGCAAATACGAAGGCAAGGGCGAGACGGGCCGCCGCAGCAGTTTGAGCGCCCGCGTCACTGCCCGCGTGACTGAAATCCTGCCCAACGGCGACTTCCGCATCGAGGCGCAAAAGATCGTCAAGATCAACAAAGAGGATGAACTGCTCACGCTCTCGGGCATCGTGCGCCGCCGCGACGTTTCGGCGGACAACGCGGTGCCGACCACGATGGTGGGCGACTTGCGCGTCCAGCTCAATGGCAAGGGAGTTGCATCGGCGGATAACGCACCCGGCTGGCTCTTCCGCTTGTTCGAGAAGATTTCACCATTTTGAGGAAGGTAGGCAGTAGTCAGTAGTCGGTAGGCAGTAGGCAGTAGGCAGTAGTCGGTAAATGCAGTTGAACAAAGGCTGGATGGGCGAATGACCAATAAACAAAGGCTATTTTTGAGCAAAGCGGTTTCACAGTGGTGTAAGTATGCCGCCTACTGCCTACTGCCTACTGTCTACTGCCTACTACCCGCTGCCTACTGTCAAGAAAAGCCCGCCAGTGACAAAGAACTGACAGTACGTGTCAAAGATATTGCAGAGATCGAGGGCGTGCGCAGCAATCAACTGATCGGCTATGGGCTGATCGTCGGGCTGAATCGCACGGGAGATCGCACGCAGCAAAATATCTACGCCAACCAAACGCTGCAAAACTTGCTCGAACGCATGGGCATCACCACGACGGTGGCGGCGATGAAACCGGAAAATGTGGCGACGGTGTTGGTCACGGCGACGTTGCCGCCGTTTGTGCGGCAGGGTTCGCGCATTGACGTGAACGTCTCTTCGATTGGCGATGCGCGTTCGTTGCAAGGCGGCACGCTGATCATCACGCCGCTCAAGGGCATTGACGGGCAGGTCTATGCCATCGCCCAAGGCTCCGTTTCGATTGGCGGTATCGCGGCGGGGGGCGGCGGCAATTCGGTGGACATCAATCATCCGACCGGCGGGCGCGTACCCAATGGCGCAACGGTCGAACGCGTCGTCGCCGCCCATCTGGCCGCGGGCAACGCGCTCACGCTGGTGTTGCGGCAGGACGATTTCACCACTGCCGCGCGTTTGGGCCGCACGATCAATACGCAATTCGGTGCGGGCACGGCGCGCGCGCTGGACAGCCGCAACGTAGAGATTCGCGTGCCGGTCACTTACGCCAACGATCACGTCGGCTTTATCGCCGAACTCGAAACGCTGCGCCTGCAAACCGATGTGAAGGCCAAGGTCATCATCAACGAACGCACCGGCACCATTGTGATGGGACGCGATGTGCGGCTGTCATCAGTGGCGATTTCGCAAGGCGGCGTGACCGTGCGCATCGGCACCGAATACGATGTTTCGCAAGCCGCGCCGCTCGCGCCCGGTGGCGCTACCGTCGCCGTGCCGCGCACCACGGTCGAAGTCAAAGAACGCAAACCCGATTCGGTCATCCTGCCCGACGGCGCTACGGTCGAAGAGGTCGTGCGCGGGTTACGCTCGGTCGGGGTTTCGGCGCGCGACATCATCAGCATCTTGCAGGCGATCAAAGCTGCCGGGGCGCTGGCCGCCGATTTGGAGATGCAATAACGCTTGACTATAACCGTGAGTCAACCAAGAGAAACCAGCGGTGGCGCAATCAAAAGAGAAATGCATGGAGTTCAAGCTTTAGCTTGCTTGCCCCGCCTGTGGCGGGGCCGCAGCCTGAAGGCTGAACTCCATGCACTTGCGCGCCCATCTCATCCTGATGAATTTCACATCAGCATTGGCTGACTAACAAAGATACGGTCCACTTAACAGTTTATGCCCTTTATCCGTCTTGACCCCGCCGAGCTAAATCCCAAGGCCTTGCTGAAAGACACGGCCTCGTCAGCGGCGCGTGAAGCAAGTGCAGTGCGGCGCGCGGCGATGGAGTTCGAAGCGTTGTTGCTCAAACAGCTTACAGCGGCGCTGAATCCATCCGAAGAAGAAGACGATGGTTTGTTTGGCAGCAATGAAAGTAGCTTTTACAAACAGATGTTCAGCGAACAGTTGGCGACCGCCATGGCGCGCAATGGCGGCGTAGGGCTGGCCGATGTCATCGTGCAACGGCTGGGCGGAAAGGCCGCCGCAGTCGAACCGCGTGGCGCACAACGCGCCGTTGAAACGGCGCGGCTGGTGCGCGCGAGCAGCCCTGGCGAAACACACAACGAAACAATCAAGCACGGAGCCGCACAACCGGTGACACCCGGTGTCTCGAATTCAGTTCCGCGCGAGATGCTTGCCACGACTACTAGCAGCGCCGCGACACCGCACGTAGCTCCGAGTGCGGTTAGCGCGCCAACGGCGGTGCCTCACGCGCGTAACGCGGCGGCGGCAGCGGCAACGGCCGCCGTCGCGTTGCACCTCCCGCTCAAAGGGCGCGTCAGTTCCGGCTTCGGTGCGCGTCACGATCCGCTGCGGGGCGGCATCCGGCGGCACACGGGCGTAGACATCGCGGCCCCGTCAGGCACACCGATTGCAGCCGCCGCAGCGGGCAAAGTGGTGTTCGCCGGGCGGCGCGGCGGTTATGGCAACCTGGTTGAAATCGAACACGCGGATGGCCAGCGCACCCGCTATGCCCACACCGCCCGCCTGCTGGTCAAGGTTGGCGATGAAGTAAAACCCGGTCAGGCGATTGCCACCGTCGGTTCGACCGGACGCTCGACCGGGCCGCATTTGCATTTTGAAGTCAAGAAAGATGGCGCGCGCATAGACCCCTTGCAAGCTGTCGCTAAAGATTCCCAACGTTCGCGCCGATAAGGAGCCGTAGGATGCTCCCCCCTCCTTCCGGGTTTGCGGTGTTAAGGTTTTGAGAATCGTTAGTCTGAGGAGTTTGCGAAATGAATCCAATTAATCTCAACGGTGGCGGCGAAGTCGAAGCGCGGCGCACAGGGCGGTTGGAGGCGGAGCGTTTGCCCGACGGCGGCAGTGTTCCGCCAGCGGCGCCGCCCGCTGCGCAACCGGCGGCGGATTCGATCAACGTCTCGGGCCGCGCGGCTGAGATCGGCGAAGTAACTAAGCAGGCTTTGCAATTGCCGGATGTGCGCGCGGAGCGGGTCGAACAATTGCGCGCGCAGGTGCAAAGCGGAACCTATCATCCGGCCGCTGAAAATATCGCGGACGCGCTGCTCAAAGATGCGCGGGATTCAGGCAAGCCGGTTTGAAAAGGAAGTAACAGTCGCCAACAAACAACAAGATGCTGGACCAACTCATTCAAAATGCGGCGCAGTTGATGCGCGAACAGGCGGCGGCCTATCGGCGGCTCGATTCGGCCTGCCAGCAACTGTGCGGGGCGTTGGTCGGCGGGCAGCCCGATCAGATCGAAAGCATGACGCGCGCGGGCGCGGGCGAATTGCTCAAGATGCGCGTGCGTTTGGTTGAACTGATGACCGCGCTTGCAACCTTTGCCGACCGCCACGCGGGCAACGAGGGCCAACCCGCGCTCAGCCACGAGACGCGCGTGACGTTTCGTGAGGCTTCCAGCGAATTGCTCGGCAGCGCGCGCGCCTTTCAACGCACGCAGGCACGCGCCGCCGCTGTCGCCAACAATGGCGCGACGTTTACTTCTTCCTGCATAGAGATGTCCGGGGTGCCGCCCGTCACTTACCGCGCGCCTTATGCGCGGCGCGGCGAGGTCAAATCATGGGCGTGAACTTTTCGGCATTTGAAATCGGGCGGCGCGCGCTGCGGGCCAGTCAGCTCGGCGTCACCATCGCCGGGCAAAACATTGCCAACGTCAACACGGTTGGTTACACGCGCCAACAGGTGCAACTGCCGCCCATCGGCACCAACCTGCAACCCGGTGGCAGCGACCTCGGCCCGGACGGCCTGCGCGCCATCCGCGACAGGTTTGTCGAAGCGCGTTTGGTCGCCGAGACCGGTCTCGCCGGACGCTTGGAAGCGCGCCGCGACGCGCTCGCGCCGGTGGATGCGGTCTTCAACGACGCCAACACCAGCGGCGGCATACAGGCCGCGCTGACAGCCTTTTTCGGCGCTTTCCGCGATTTGGAAGCGCAACCGACCTCCGTGCCCTTGCGCGCCCTGGCCGGCGCCAAGGCCGAAACGCTGGCGGATTCGTTTCAAGTCACGCGCGCACGTTTGGCTGAGATTCGTTCGAGCACCGACGCGGCCTATGGGCACGACGTAGATCAGGTGAACGCCCTGACCGAACAGGTCGCCGATCTCAACGGGCAAATTGCCATCGCCGAAAACATCGGCGAGCAATCGAGCGGCTTGCGCGACCAACGCGGCGAACTGGTACGCCAACTGGCCGAACTGACCGGCGGACGCGCCACCGAAGCGGGCAGCATGGTGACCTTTCAATTGGCGGATGGGAATTCGCTGGTCGTCGGCACGCAATCTTTCGCGCTGGGCACCACCAGCACGCCGCCCGATGGTTTGACGCAAGCGACGCTGGACGGCCAACCCGCCAATTTCGCCAGCGGCAGGCTGCGCGGCTTGCAAGACGCGATTACCGAAATCAGCGGCGAACTCACCAGCCTCAATGAACTGGCCGCCGCCGTGGCCGAGCGCGTCAACAGCTTGCACACCTCCGGTTCCGACCTGGATGGCAATGCGGGGACGGCGGTCTTTTTGGCGAATGGCGGCGGCGCTATCACGGCCGCCAATATCGAATTCAACACGGCGCTCAAAACCAATCCGCGTTTGATCGTCGCGGCGGCCAACGGCGCGGGCACGGGCGATGCCACGGTGGCGCGCGGGCTGGCGGGCTTGTTGCAAGACAACACTTCGGTGATCGGCGCGCAGACCGGTTCGTTCGAATCGTTCTATGCCGCATTGGTGACGCAGGCCGGACAAGGCGTCAGAACCGCCGAAGACGCGCTTTCGACGCAACACCTGATCTTGGCGCAGGCCCAGGCGCAACGCGCTTCGGTCTCGGGCGTCTCGCTCGACGAAGAGGCCGTCAACTTGCTGCAATATCAGAAAGCATACGAAGCGGCGGCGCGCTTCTTGAAAGTGGCCGACGAGATGACCCAGACGATCTTGTCGCTGGCGCAATAACGAATGACGAGGGCTGTGCGGTACGTGCGGTAGTAGCGCAATGAGATTAAGGCAAGGTATTTGCTATGCGGCTTGAGGCCGTTGGTATTCAACATTCTTCCTTCCTCATTCTGCATTCTTTTGCAGTGGGCCGCCATTTTGAGCCTGCTGCTCTGCACGAGAATGCGGAATGAGGAAGGAAGAATGTTGAATGCCAACGGCCGGTTGCTACCGCTCGCTGTACCGCACCAATGATTACAAGAGTACTTCTATGACTTTTCGCGTCACAGACGGTTTTAGCAACGCCCGCTTGGTCGCGCAGATCACGGCGGGCCGCCAGCGCATCGCGGCGGCGCAGGAACGCATCGCCAGCGGCAAGCGCATCAATCGCCCGTCGGATGATCCGGTCGGCGCGGGCACTGTCGTGCGGCTGCGCGCTTCAGAAGCGGCGCTCGCGCAATTCGAACGCAATGCCGGCACCGCCAGCGATACCTTGCTGGCGGCCGACAGCGCGCTCGAAGCTTATGAAACCACGCTCGACCGGGCGCGCGCGTTGCTCACGCAAGGCAGTTCTGACAACACCAGCGCCGAAGGCAAAAAGGCCATCGCCGCCGAACTCGATCATCTGTTTGCACACACGCTGGGGCTGGCCAAGCAAAAATTCGGCGACCGTTTTATATTTGGCGGCACGCGGCAAGATGCGCCGCCATACGACAGCAATGCCGTACCGGCGGCGGCGCCCGCGACGCAACAGTTATTGAAACTCGATCCCGATGGCGCGCCTGTGGCGACCGGCGTGCTTGCTGAATCGGTCTTCGCCGACGCGACCGGCACAGTCTTCACGGAATTGCAAAACGCGGCGACGGCTTTGCGCGGCACGGGTGATCCGGTGGCTGACAAGGCTGCGGTGCTGGTCAGCCTGGATCGGCTCACGGCCTTGTCTGAGCAAGCGCGCACGGCGCACGCGCTGATCGGCAACGGCTTGGAACGCGTGCAAGCAATCACCGACCAACTCGGCCAGCGCTCGCTCGTGCTGGCGCAAGCCGCCGAACACACCGAAGGCGCAGACTTCGTCGAGGCCGCGTTGGAATTGACCTCGTCGCAGCAAGCGCTGGACGCCATTTTGCAAACCCGGGCAATCACCAATCGCCGCACATTGCTTGACCTGCTGGGTTGATCTTTCGGTAGTGGCTAAGTTGGGTAGGATGTGTCAGTAGCCCGCGCGTGAGCAAGGGCTTTACTGG
>JANOWX010000892.1:0-2904 GCA_031418175.1 Acidobacteriota bacterium
ATCGTTGGTTTGGTGTGAGGGGCGTGCGGCCTTTTCGAAAACTCGCCGCCTCTACCACGTTGGGTTTTTATTTATGTGTGTCTTTAGCCCGCGGGTGAGAAAGGGATAGGGCCGCTTAGTCCAAAGCCCTTGCTCACGCGCGGGCTACTGACACACTTCAATAAACTCCCACGGTGGTCGAGGCGGCGAGTTTGCGAAACGGCCGCACGCCGCTCACACCATCCCAAGGATACTTGTCGTAAGGCCACTCGCGCTCGCCTTCGTCTCTTTCTAAAAACCCCGGAATAAAGGTCTCGCGCGTCAGCGTCGTCAAGCGCACGCGCCCGGTTTCGCCGTAATCCACCACCAAATCAGGATCGTCGAACGCGACCACTTCGATGACGGCGCGCGGCTGCGGCGCGTAATACGCGATCTTGTAGCCGTCCTCCGGCGTCACAGGTTTCGAGCAAGCCAGCCCCATCAGCGTATTGCCGTAGGTAGGCGTCAAGTACACGCCCTCGCCCAGCAACTCTTCTGTCGCAAAGCGCGTGTATTGCGGCGTGAATTCAGTGCCGCCCGCAAAGATGCCAGTGATGCCTGCCGCCTTGATGCTGGTGCCACGGTTTTCGAGTTCCTCGGCCAGCGATTCCAACAGCTTCGGCGTGGTGAACATGCAACGGATGTCGTGGCCCGCCGAGAGCACGGTCACGGCTTGCTCGATGATGTGCGCTTTGTACTGCTCCAGCGCGGCGGACTCGCCCCACTTGATCAGCTTGATCACCCAACGCGGGTCCAGGTCAACGCAGAAACAAATCCCGCCGCGATGCTGGCACAGATGCTCAACGGCCAGCCGCAAACGGCGCGGCCCCGACGGCCCCAGCATCAGCCAGTTGGCGCCGCGCGGAAAATACTCGTCGGGCAGCGTCGCGCTGAACATTTCATAGTCGGTGCGAAAATCTTCGATCTGCAAACGGCTCTTGGGCACGCCCGTCGTGCCGCCGGTTTCGAAGGTGAAGAGCGGCTGGCCTTCGAGTCCTTTCGGCAGCCAGCGCCGCACCGGCCCGCCGCGCAACCATTCGTCCTGGAACGGCGGAAACTTCCTGAGGTCTTCAAAGGCGTTGATCTCCCGTCTCGGATCCCAACCAAGCTGGGCCGCTTGCTCAAGCCAAAAGGGGCAGCCGGTGGCGGGGTTGAAATGCCATTCGACAATCTCGCGCACGTGGGCGTCGAGTTGTGCTTTGGCTGCCTGTGTCTTACGCGCTAGGTTTGTTGCTGTGTCACTCATTTGGTTATCTCACTATGAATCACGCCGATACTTTGTCGGAGGATGTTTGCGAATCAGCAACAAGAGCCTCCGTTGATTGACGACACCTTTACGGTTCAAGTCCAACGCTGCGATGGTGGCGCGGCCAATCGGGGTCAGGCCAATCATCAGCGTGTAATCATCGCTCCAGGCAAAATGTTCGCGCCAGTCGTGTTGGCGCGGGTGAAACAGCGGAACTGTTTCCTGACTGAGCGGATCAATGGCGGAGGTCTTATTGTATTTGAAATTGTTACAGCGTTGGCACGCGCGTGCGAGATTCTCCGCCTTGCTTTTGCCGCCGAGGGCGAGCGGGACTATATGTTCGTCGGAGAACGCATCCGGGCCGTAATCTTCCTGGCAAAGGCAATATTCGCAGCAGCCCTGCGCGCGCTCCTTGACCAGCAATCGCAGTTGTTTGGGAAGCCGCCGTCTAGTCATGCGAAACCGGTTTGATCCCCAATTGACGCATCAATTCATCGAGCGTGACGTTGCGCAGGCGGGTGAGTTCCAGCAGGCATTTCAACCGCTCGCCGCCAATCTCTTCGGCTTGATCCGTGAGCTGGATCAATTCCTCCAGTTCGGCGGGGCTAATGCGGCTGGCTTGGCGCTTGTCAATCAACTCGTTCAGGCGCTGACGCGCCGGGGCGGGCAAGTCCTGATTGATCTTGAGCAAGAGCCGGGTTTCCGCCGCGGAGAGGCTGGGGGTTTCCTCGCGCGCTTTGAGCGCGAAGAGCCGCGCCACAAACCGCTCCAATTCCGGGCGCGGCAGTTTCAAGGCGGCGTTCAATAGCTGATCGGATTCAACTTGCACGTTGGACATAATCGTCAACTCCTTCGCAATACCTGCCCGATGATAAGCCGGATTTGACCACAAGGCGAATGCTCATCATCAATGAAACGATACTCTTGGGCACGCCGTTCGTGCCGCCGGTTTCAAAGGTGAAGAGCGGCTGGCCTTCAAGTCCTTTGGGCAGCCAGCGCCGCACCGGCCCGCCGCGCAACCATTCATCCTGGAAGGGCGGAAACTTCCTGAGGTCTTCAAAGGCGTTGATCTCCCGTCTCGGATCCCAACCAAGCTGGGCCGCTTGATCGAGCCAGAAGGGGCAGCCGGTGGCGGGGTTGAAATGCCACTCGACAATCTCGCGCACGTGGGCGTCGAGTTGTACTTTGGCTGCCTGTGTTTTAAGTGCTAGGTCTGTTGCTGTGTCACTCATTTGATTATTTCACTTTGCTGCTTACGATCCGCGCTTCGTGTCCAAGCTGCGCGAATGACGTGCCGTCCGGATGACGGCAAACTTTGCCAATGGCGCATCTGAGCGGGTGTTCAACGAAGTTTTTGACAATGCTGTGATCTCTACTTACCGGGCAAGCCGTTGGCAGCGCCGGCACGAATTTGACGGATAAATGCGTGATGGCGCGGAGTATACGAGAGGCTTCGCGTGCGTGCAAAGGTTCGGCTTGCGCCCGTGTCGCGCTCAATACTTGTCCCCTGGAATTTTGCACGGATTCGCTGGCCGCCTTTACTCAACGGACGTCTGAGGGTATAGCTTTCGCTGTCATCCTGACTGCAAAACATAACGTTCGTAGTTCCCGCCCTTGTAACAGCGAATTTATTCGCGGCG
>JANOWX010000893.1:0-13135 GCA_031418175.1 Acidobacteriota bacterium
CACTCAAAAACCAGTTCACTCAAAAACCAGTTCACTCAAAAACCAGTTCACTCAAAAACCAGTTCACTCAAAAAATAGATAGGCAGCAACGGCGTGACTCGCAAGGCCGTATGCGCAATAGGTCATTTTGAACAGCAAGAAGCAGACAAGGTTCCCCACTCTGTTTTCAACCTACACATACAAGGCAATCTTGGTTGCTTGCATTAAAGGAAAGCTATGAGACAAGTCATTGCTAAATTCGCCCGCTACCGCACGGCCATCGTTATCATTGGTTTGGCCGCTCTGGTTTCCATCTTCGGCTCTTATGTCTCGGCGTCCTCGCGCGCGGCGCTCACCCGCCGGTTGACGGCGTCAGGCAACGCGTCAGCGCCCAGCCGCACCGCGCCGCCACAAGCGCAATCCATCTTTGCCGCAGCGCGAACCGCACGCCCGACGGTAGGCCTGCCCAGCCTACGTGGAGGCTTTGCGCCCGACCTCGCAAAAAGGGATTTCTTGGCGTACCTGACGCAGCCGGTGTTCAATGTGAGTGCCGTATTCGTGCCTGTGCTGAGCTACCCTTCCCCGGTAACAGTTGATGTCAATGGCAACATTCTCATCACACCAAGCACTGGCCCGACTGGCACTACCAATATCACACTTGAGTCTGTGTCGCCTGCGTTTGGCGGCGGAACCACTCTCTCGGTCAATCCAACCAGTGGGAATGTACAGATATTCAATGCGGCGCCAAGCGGTACGCACACGATTACCATACGTGCTACAAATGGAATTCCAGCCGAAGATATCCTTCCCAGCTTCCAACTTCGGGTCAATGGCCCGCCCACGATCACAGGCTCGACGGTGAGTGCGACTGAGGGAAATCTACCCCTCTTCGGTACGACGATCGCGACCGGCCTCGCCGATGACTACACCGCAACAGGCAGTTTGATTGTCAGGGTTAACAACGGGACGAGCGCGTTGGTGAATAATGTAATGGTCAGCAGTCTCGCGATTGTCGGCAGTACGGTAACCGCTACAGTCGAAGCGAAGTGCGGCGCAACCTCCGCCACCTTTTCGCTCACAGCGATGGACGAGCGCGGCTTAATCACTTCCACGACGTTGACTGTTAACGTAACGCCCGACCCGCCGCCGGTGGCACCCGTTTATCAAGTGGCGCCCTATCTGGTCAATGTGGGCGCGAATCTGACCATCACGCCGGTAACTCCTCCCTCTGACAATCGCTTTATTGCATCGGCTTCCGCGCCGAATCTGGGCGGTTACAATGGGATGATCTCCGTCAGCACGGCGGGCGTAGTGATGCTGACCAACGCGGGGCCAGGCGGCTCGACGCCGATGATTACGGTGCAGGTGACGGACAATTGCGGCGTCTCATCTACTTCCACTTTCAAGGTGATGATCAATGGCAGGCCGACTGTCAGCGGCTCCCCGCTCACTCTGACACAGGGAACCACGGTGACCGGCCTCACCATTGGCAATGCCACGGATGTCGAAGACCCGGAGACGAGCTTGGCCATGTTGATCAATGGCATGGCCTCGGTCACGGTCGGCGGGGTGACCATCTCAGCGCTCACCATTGACGCCATGGGCACGGTGAAGGCCACTGTCGCGGCAGGCTGTGCCGCCACGCTCGGAGTCCGGAATTTTTCTTTGACGGCGACTGACCTCAGCGGGCTGGTGGGAGGGGATCCCAACAATTTGATGGTGACGGTTTTGATGAATCCGCTGCCGGTGCTGAGTTATCCGTCGCCCATCACCATCGCGGCGAACACGGCCAGCACCACCATCAATCCCAGCAGTGGCCCCAGCGATAACGGCACGTTTACCCTGGCGTATCAACCTGCTGCGTTGAATCCTATGACGACGGCTTGCGGCATGGTCGCGCTCAATACGATGACGGGGGTCATCACCGTCACGGGCGCGCCCGTGACGCAGCAAACCTGCACCGTCACCGTGCGCGCCACCGACAATTGTTCGAGCATTACCGACGCTTCGTTCACGATCAATATCACTGCCCCCAGCATCGGCTTCAGCAAGGCGGCAGTGGGCAGTTCAGTGCAACCGGGTCAGACGGCTGTCTTCACACTCACCTACGAGAATACCGGCAATCAGGATGCGACCGGCGCGGTCATTATGGAGACGGTGCCTGCCAATACGACTTTCAATGCGGCGGCCAGTTCGGGCATCTGGTCATGCCCCAATGGCAGCCCAGCCGCCACGACCTGCATCTACACAATTGGGGGCATCGGCGCGATGAGCGGCCCAAGCACGATCCTGTTCGCGGTGGATGTGATCAAC
Source organism: Acidobacteriota bacterium (assembly GCA_031418175.1). Classification (GTDB taxonomy): domain Bacteria; phylum Acidobacteriota; class Blastocatellia; order RBC074; family RBC074; genus JACPYM01. The sequence continues at coordinate 2,293 of JANOWX010000893.1, forward strand.
CCTGTCGCCAGCGGCGTAGTGCAGATCAGCAATACGGCGATCTATTCCGACAGCATTACTCCGCCCAACGCTAAGACAGCAACCCTGGCCCTCGCCGCCTTCCCCGACATGGCCGTCACCAAGTCTGATCACGGCATCACCTCGATGGCGGGCGGCACGGTCGTCTATGATGTGAGTTACAGCAACGTGGGCCGCCGCAATGCCTCAGGCGTCGTGCTGACCGAAACGGTACCGGCGAATACCACCTACAACGCGGCGGCCAGCGCGCCATCCGTGTGGAACTGCTTGCCGAACAACAATGCCGGCTCAACCTGCACGATCGCGATTGGCTCCGTCCTTGGCGGCGGCGCGGGGATGCATCGGTTCGCGGTGGATGTGGATAACCCCCTGCCCCCAGGCGTCGTGCAAATCACCAACACCGCCTCGATCAGCAACGCCATCGTCAACCCGGGCGACGCCGATCCCGTTGCTGGAAACAACAGTTCGACCGACACCACGCCGGTCGGCAACGGTTTGATCCTGAGTCCAATGGCAGTAGGGCGAATGCAAGGCTCACCCGCTTCGAATTCCACCATCGCCATAGCGACCGATATTCCACCGTCTCTTGTGCCGAGCGTGATCGTGATGGTCACCTCGCTGCCGCCGGGTATCAGCGTCACCAACATCACCAACATCGCGGGCACCATCAACGCCGATGTCGCGGCGGGCTGTAACGCGGCCACCGGCCCGAACCTGGTCGGCTTGAAAGCGACCGACAGCGCGGGCAATGTGGCCAACGTCGCAATGACGGTCAACGTCGCGCTGAACACCCCGCCGGTCTTGGGCGTTTATCCGGCGACCGGGCCGATCAATCCCGGCACGAGCGCGGCAGTCACGCCGAGCAGCGCGCCGACCGACAACGGTTCGATCGCCAGCATCGTGGCGTCAGCGCCCGGTTTCACGGGCACGTTCAGCGTCAACACGGCGACGGGCGTGGTCAACGTCAGCAATGCCGGGCCTTCGGGGACTTATACCGTCACGGTGACGGCGACCGACAATTGCGGCGCAACCAGCACCGCCATGTTCCAACTGATCGTCAACACCCCGCCGACGATTCTGCCCGGCGCGACGTTGAATTTGACGCAAGGCTCCACCACGCCCAACCCTGTGGCTGTGGTCGGCGACGTCAACACGCCAGTGGGCAGCTTGATTGTGACGATGGAATCCGTCGCGCCGCCGGGCATTCTGTTGACGAACTTTGTTAATGCCGCGGGCGCCATCACCGCGACTGTCGCCGTGGATTGCACGGCAGCAACCGGCAATCACACCGTCGTGCTTAAGGTCACAGACGGCGGCGGCCTGACCACCAACGCCAACCTGATCGTCAATGTTTTGGCGAACCCCGCGCCGGTGCAGGGCAGTTACGGTACGCCTAGCGTGAATGCGGGCGCGGGGACGACCATCACGCCGAGCGCCGCGCCGAGCGACAACGGCATCATCACCGGCATCGTCACCAGCGCGCCGGGTTTCACTGGTGGCTTGAGCGTCAACACCGCCACCGGCGTCATCACCGTCACGAATGCCGGGCCGATGGGCACCTTCACCGTCACAGTCATCGCCACCGACAATTGCGGCCTGACCGGCACGACGATGTTTCCACTCGTAGTCAACTGTCCGGTCATCACCGTCAACTTGCCGGGCGTGATGACGGGTATGGTCAGCACGCCGTTTAGCCAGAGCTTCACGCAAACGGGCGGCGTGGGCGCGGTCACGTTTATGCTGAATAGCGGCGCGCTGCCGGCGGGCTTGTCGCTCTCGGCGGGCGGTGTGCTTTCCGGTATACCGACGGTGATGGGCACTTTCCCGATTACCGTGAAGGCAACCGACAGCAACGGCTGCATGGGAATCAGTTTGACTTACAACCTGGTCATCGGTTGCCAAACCATCACGGTCAATCCGCCCGCCGCTGCCAGCGCCACCGTGGGCCAGGCGTTTAGTCAGAACTTTGCGCAACAAGGCGGTGTGGGCGTGGTGACGTTCACGCTGATGAGCGGCACGATTCCGGCGGGGCTGACGCTCGCGGCGAACGGCTTGTTGTCAGGCACGCCCACGCAAGCGGGCGTCTTCGCGATGACGGTCAAGGTGACCGACGCGAACATGTGTATGGGCACGGCGGCCTACACGCTGACCGTGAACTGCCAAACCATCGCGGTGACGGCGCCCGCTGTGACGATGGGGTTGATCAACACGCTCTTTAACCAAACCTTCACGCAAACCGGCGGCGTGGCTCCGCTCACGTTCATGGTCAGCGCGGGCGTGTTGCCGGCCGGGATGGCGCTTTCACCAGCGGGCGTGCTCGCCGGAGTTCCTACGCAATCGGGCGCTTTCCCGATCACGGTCAAAGTCACCGACGCGAATGGCTGCATGGGCACGGTCGCCTATACGCTGGTCATCTGCTCGAACATCACGGTCACGCCGCCCGCCACAATGACGGGCGCGCTGGGTGTGCCGTTCAATCAAAGCTTCACGCAAGCGGGCGGGGTCGCGCCGGTCGCGTTCACGCTGCTGTCGGGCAATTTGCCGCCGGGCTTGACGCTCGGGGCGAGCGGAGCCATCACCGGCACGCCGACCCAAATCGGCAGCTTCCCGATTGTCGTCAAGGTGACCGATGCCAACGGCTGTATGGCCGCGAGCGCGAATGTCACGCTGTCCATCGGTTGCCCGACGATCACGGTGACTCCGCCCGCCGTCTCGACGGGCACCATCAACGTGGCCTTCAATCAGAGCTTCACGCAAACCGGCGGCTTGCTGCCCGTCACCTTCGCGCTCCAATCGGGCGCGTTGCCGGGCGGGCTGACGCTCGCTCCCAGCGGCTTACTGAGCGGCACGCCGACGCAAACCGGCAGCTTCCCCATCGTGGTCAAGGTGACGGATGCGAACGGCTGTATGGGCACGGTGAATTACACCTTGGGCATCAGTTGCCAGGGGTTCACGATTACGGCGCCCGCCGTGACGACCGGCACCGTAGGCGCGGCCTTTAACCAGAGCTTCACGCAAACCGGCGGCACGGGCCAGCCCACGTTCTCGCTCAATGCAGGCACGTTGCCCACCGGGCTTGCGCTCGCGGCGACAGGGGTGTTGTCGGGCACGCCGACGCAATCCGGTACTTTCCCAATTCAGGTCAAAGTCACCGATACGAACGGCTGCATGGCGTTTGCGTCGTATACGCTGGTCATCGCTTGCCAAACGATCACGGTGGCCGTGCCCGCCTCGGCGACTGGCATAGTGAGCGCGGCGTTTAGTCAGAACTTCTCGCAAAGCGGCGGCATCGGCGCGGTCACGTATTCAACCCTGAGCACCTTGCCAAACGGCCTCACGCTGGCCGGGAATGGCGTGCTGTCGGGCACACCGACGCAAACGGGCACGTTCCCGATCATGGTCACAGTGACCGATGCCAATGGCTGTACGGGTGTGAGTCCGGTTTACACGCTGGTCATCGGTTGCCAGAACATCGCGGTGATCCGGCCCGCCATCACGACGGGCACGGTCAGCGCGGCGTTCAATCAAAGCTTCACGCAACAAGGCGGCATCGGCGCTGGCAACTTCATGTTGAATTCGGGCACGCTGCCAGCGGGGCTGACGCTTTCAGCGAGCGGCGTGCTGTCGGGCACGCCGACTGTTTCAGGCAGCTTCCCCATCACGGTCAAATATACCGACGCCAATGGTTGTATGGGCGTCAGCCCGACCTATCCGCTGGTCATCGGTTGCCAGACCATCACGGTCACGCCGCCCGCCGTCACGACGGGCACGGTGAATGCGCCGTTCAATCAGAGCTTCACGCAAAGCGCCGGGCTGGGCGCGGGCAACTTCACGCTGAACACGGGCACGCTGCCGGCGGGGCTGACGCTCGCCACGAACGGCGTGCTGTCAGGCACACCGACGCAAACGGGCAGCTTCAACATCACGGTCAAATACACCGATGTGAATGGCTGTATGGGCATCAGCACGTCATACACGCTGGTCATCGGTTGCCAAACGATCACGGTCAATCCGCCCGCCGTCGCGACGGGCACGATTGGCGCGCCGTTTAGCCAGAGCTTCACGCAAACCGGGGCGTTCGGCGCGGTCACATTTACGCTCGATTCGGGTGTGTTGCCGACGGGCCTCACGCTCTCGGCGGCAGGCGTGCTTGCGGGCACGCCCGCGCAATTGGGCAGTTTCCCGATCACGGTCAAAGTGACCGACGCGAATGGCTGTATGGGTGTCAGCGCGACTTACACGCTGGTCATCAATTGCCAGACGATCACGGTCACGCCGCCCGCCGTCACGCTGGGCACGGTGGGCACGCCGTTTAGCCAGAGCTTCACGCAAACGGGCGGACTGGGCGCGGTGACGTTCGCGCTCAACACGGGCGTGTTGCCGACCGGCATCACACTGTCATCGAGCGGCCTGCTGTCGGGCACGCCGACGCAAGCGGGCAGCTTCCCCATTACTGTCAAAGTCACCGACGTGAATGGCTGTATGGGAATCAGCGCGACTTACACGCTGGTCATCGTTTGCCAGCCGATCACGGTCAACGTGCCGGCAGTCGCCACTGGCACAGTCGGTGTTCCGTTCAGTCAGACCTTCACGCAAGTCGGCGCGCTGGGCAATGCGGCGAACTTTACGCTCAACAGCGGTGCGTTGCCGCCGGGTTTGGTGCTGGCGTTGAATGGGCAGCTTTCCGGCACGCCCACCCAAGCGGGCACTTTCCCCGTCACGGTCAAGGTGACCGATGGCAATGGCTGCACGGGCGTGAGCGCGACGTATACGCTGGTCATCGCGTGCCCGGCGCTCAGCATCGCACCGGCGAGTTTGCCCAACGGAACGTATGGCGTGGCGTATAGCCAAACCGTCACGGGTTCACCGGCGGGCGTTTGGAATTACACCGTCACGGCGGGCGCGTTGCCGAACGGATTGTCGCTCAATGCGACTTCGGGCCTCATCAGCGGCACGCCCAGCTTTGTCGGCACTTTTAACTTTACGGTGACGGGGCGCTATTACGACAACTGCCCAACGACGAAGGCTTACACCATCGTCATCAACTGCCCGGTGGTAACGCTCGATCCGCCAAGCCTGCTGACCGGCACCATCGGGCTGGCGTATAGCCAAACCGTCACGGCCAGTCCGGCGGGGACTTACAACTACGCGGTCACCACGGGCACCTTGCCGCCGGGTGTGACGATCAATGCCGCGACCGGCGTCATCAGCGGCACGCCCACGCTGGTCGGGACGTTTACCTTCACGATCACGGCGACGGGCGCGGGCAATCTGGCGGGCTGCCCCGGCAGCAAGCAATACACGATCATCATCAATTGCCGGACGATCACGCTCTCGCCGACGACACTGCCGGGCGGCAAAGTCGCTGTCGCCTACAATCAAACCATCTCAGCGAGTCCGGCCGCTGCTTACAATTTCACGGTTGCATTCGGAAACCTGCCGCCGGGGCTGTCGCTCAACGCCACGACGGGCGTCATCAGCGGCACGCCGACGACACTGGGCATCTACAACTTCTCGATCAGGGCCACCGACCCCGACACTTGCGCGGGCACGCAGGCCTATAGCGTCGAGATCACCTGCCTGGTGATCGTGCTTTCGCCCACGACGTTGCCCACCGGCACGACGGGCGTGCTCTATCAACCGCAGACCTTCGCCGCTACTCCGGCAGGCGCGTATTCGTTCTCACTCACCAGCGGCGTGTTGCCGGCAGGCTTGACGTTGACCAGCGCGGGTTTGCTGAGCGGCACGCCCACACAGAGCGGGAGCTTCGCCATCACGGTCACGGCGACCGATGCGAATCTATGCAGCGGTAGCCGCAGCTACACGCTGGTCGTCAACAGTTGCCCGTCCATCACGGTTGATCCGCAAACAGTGGCTGCGGGCGTCTCCGGTTCGCCGTATAGCCAAAGCTTCACGGCGACTGGCGGGCTTGCGCCTTATACCTTTGCGCTGAGCGGTTCGTTGCCTGCCGGGTTGTCGCTGAGCGCCGCTGGCGTTCTTTCCGGCACGCCGACGCAAACCGGCAGTTATAGCTTCACGGTCTTTGCGCGCGACGCCAATCAATGCAATGGCACGCGCGCATACACCTTGAGTGTGACGCTGGGCTGCACCTTCGGCATTACGCCGGGCGGGCAGAGCTTCGCGGCCAGCGGCGGGACGGGCACGGTGGCGGTGACCGCCGCCAGCGGTTGCGGCTGGAGCGCGACCAGCAGCGAGCCGTGGATCACGATCACGAGCGGCGCCAGTGGCAGTGGCAACGGCAGCGTCGGCTTCACCGTCGCGGCGAATGCGATCACGGCGCAGCGCGTCGGTACGCTGGTGGTGGCCGGGCACTCCTTCACGGTGACGCAAGCCGGCATGCTGCGGCCACTGGCTGATTTCGACGGTGACGGCAAAACCGATCTGAGCTTCTGGCGCGCTTCAGATGGCAATTGGGTGAGCATCAACAGCAGCAACAATACGACCCAGACGATGGCGTGGGGCGCGGGTTATGCGCCTTACTACGACGTGATCGTGCCGGGCGATTACGATGGCGATGGCAAGACCGATCAGGCCATCTGGCGCGGGCAGGATTCGATCTGGTACATCCGGCAATCTTCGGATGGCCAGGCGCTGGGGAAATACTGGGGCGCGAGTTACGCCCCGTATAACGACGTGCCGGTGCCGGGCGATTACGATGGCGATGGCAAGACCGATGTGGCCGTCTGGAGGCCCGCCAGCGGGACGTGGTACGCGTTGCGCAGTTCGGATGGCGGCATTCTCGCCGAGGCTTGGGGGCAGAGCGGCGACATCGTCGTGCCGGGCGATTATGACGGCGACGGTAAGGCCGATCTGGCTTACTGGCGTCCCTCGACGGGCGTCTGGGCCATCAAGAAAAGCAGCGGCGGCACCCAAAGCAGCGCCTGGGGCGCGGGCTATGCGCCTTATTCGGACGTGCCTGTGCAAGCCGATTATGATGGCGACGGCAAGACCGACCTGGCTGTCTGGCGCGGTCAGGATTCGACTTGGTACATCCGCAAATCCTCTGATGGACAAGTGCTGGCGAAATACTGGGGCGCGAGTTACGCCCCTTATAACGACGTGCCGACGCCGGGCGATTTCGATGGCGATGGCAAGGCCGACATTGCCGTCTGGCGGCCCGCCAGCGGCACCTGGTACATCATTCGCAGCACGGATGACACATACCTCTTCAGGGTACACGGCCAAACAGGCGATCTGCCTGTGCCAGCCTTTAGTATCTTTGGTATCAAGTAGCGTTCAGCCCAGATGACGTGAATAACCACAAGCCCGCGCGGAGCGAACGCGCGGGCTTGTTTGTTTTTGTGGCGCCGCGCCAAACCGGCTATTCGGCGTTGACGCGTTTGAAGGTGAATTGCTGGCAGTATGGTTGGCCCGCGCGGCTGCCTTCCAGGCGCAACGCCAAGCTGGCGTCCGCTTCGAGGCTGTACACGAGGCGTTGGGGGAAGGCGTGCGGCGCGCTTGCCAAGGGCGCCGCAAAACTGGCGGCAGCTTCATTGAGTTGGGTCAAACGGAAGCTGGCTTCCGGCCGGTTGGCCGCTTTGACGGTGAGCCAGAGCGCGCCGTCTGTTTGGTGAATGCGCATGAACTCGAAGCCGGCGGTTTGCTCGTTGCTGAGGCTGCGCCCAAAACCCAGCAGCGTGCCGCCGCCGGGCTTGCTCCATTGCAGTTCGCGCACGTGTGGCCCTGAGCGGCTCTCCCACGCGCCGGCCAGCCAGGCCAAGGCTGGGGCGTGGGGCGTGGGGCGTGGGGCTGCCGCGTTCACCGACAGCGGGTTGATAAAGGCGCAACGCCTGGCTGTCGTGCGCGGTGGCCGCCAACAGGCTGCCCAGCACGATGAGCCAGAGCGCAAGTTTCCTTCTGAACGTCATTGAGGGCCTCCGTGATTGTCCGCCTTTGTAGTAGCGAATTTATTCGCGGCGCGGCAGCGGGAATAAATTCGCTACTACAAGGGGGGCGCTTAGCTTCACGACTTGGAAGGTTACGAAGTGGGAGGCCTTTTTCACCGCAAAGGGACAAAGGAACAAAGGGGCAAAGGCTTCTTTGGTGGTGAAGACTTGCTCTGTTTTCAATCCTTGAACCTTTGAACCTTTGTCCCTTTGCGTTTAAAAAGGCCTCCGCTGTCATAACTTCCCAAGTCGTGTAGCTTCATTCCTTCATTCCGTCCTTCAACCTCATTGGCTTTTGACCGGGGTTTTGCGGTGATAGATCAGATCGAAGCCGGTCTGCCAGGTCTGGCCGCCGTCATTCGAGGTTTCGCCGAATTGGCGGACGCGGTTCGAGTCGAGGTTATAAAAGGTCATGCGCAACAACGTTTTGTGCCCGCCGCGCAGTTGCTCGGCCACATAGGACAGCTTGCCGTCCTTGTATTCGCCGTGCTTGTATTCGGTGAAGGTGCCTTGCGCGTCCACCCAGGTCTGATGCCATTTGCGGTCGGTGGCGTCGAAGATGTTCAAGCTTTTGCCGCTGCCGCCGCCCGCGCCGCTCCAGTTTTCCAGAATCACGCATTTGCCCAGGATCAATTGAATGCTGCTTTGGCCGGCGTCAGGGGCACGGCGGTTCCGCGCGCTGCCGTTGGCCATCGGCGGTGTGCTGCTGCTGTTGCTTGGCTACAGCGCTTATCGCTGGCAAACGCCTGACGGCCAGCGTTTCTGTTTCATGCGCAATGATCCCGCGCGGCGCGAGAGCGCGTTGATCATCGCCAAGCGCGACGGCGCCCAAGCGCGGCCGTTGATCTCATACAAAGCGCCGGACTATCTGACGACCGACGGCCCGGCCTGGTCGCCCGATGGCGCGTGGATCGCCGCCGTGGTCGGACAGCGCGACGCCAACGGCCCCAATCGCCAGCTCATCACCGTGCGCGTGGCTGACGGCGCGGCGCAAACGGTGGCCGCGCGCCCCTGGCCCTGGATCGGCCAGGTCGCCTGGCTGCCCGGCAATGGCGGCATCGTGGCCGACGCCTGGCACGAGCACGCCAATTCCTACACCGATCAAATCTGGCTCTATGCCTGGCCGTCCGGCGCGGCCCATTTGCTCATCAACGATCTGAGCCGTTATGTGGGCGTCAGCGTGGCTGCCGCTGGGCGCGCGTTGGCGACGATTCAATCCACGCGCCTCTCGCGCCTATGGGTGATGTCGGTGCTGCCCGTGGGCGCGCCTGACAAAGCCCGCGCGCTCACGACGGGCTTCGGCGATTTTTATAGCGAGTCGTTCGGGCTGCTCTGGTTGCCCGGCGACCGCCTTGTTTACGGCGGCAATGGCGGCGGCAACACGGACATTTGGGCGCGCCACAGCGACGGTTCGCCGCCGCAATAACTCACCCGCGACAGCCATATCGAACTTACGCCCACGGCCAGCGCCGACGGCAAAACGATCGTCTACGCCGCTTATCTTGCGGGCCGCGCGCACCTCTGGCGGATGGAGGCCGACGGCAGCCGCGCGCAACAAATCACCAACGGACAAGGCGAATTCGATCCGGCGCTTTCACCGGATGGGCGCTGGGTGGTTTACGTCACGCAGGCAGGCGAACAGACGGCGCTGTGGCAGGTGGCGGCAACCGGCGGCACACCTGCGCGGTTGTTTGACGAACCGGCGCTCAACCCGCTCTTTTCGCCCGATGGCAAATGGCTGGCCTGTTACATGCTCGACCCGCAAACGCGCCGCCAACAGGTCGCCATCATTCCCGTCGCGCGTTTGCACGAAGGCCGCGCCGCCGCGCAGTTTTTCCCGCACATGCCCGCGCCGCAATGGAAGCTGTTGCAATGGACGCCGGACAGTCGCGTGTTGACTTATGGCGTCAACAGCAACGGCGGCGGCAATCTGTGGCTGCAAGCGTTGGCTGGCGACGCCCCGCGCCCGCTGACCGATTTCAAAGACGAAGTGATTTACCGCTTCGCCTGGTCGCCCGATGGCAAGTCGCTGGTCTATGAGCGCGGCACGACGGTCAACGATGTGGTGTTGTTACGTGACGGCAAATGATTTGCCTGGGCCCAGCGTTTGACACTGTCGCAAACGCATCCATACAATGCGCCGCACCTGCAAATTGGCACCTGCAAATTGTCACCCGCACACAACGCCCGCATGATGAATCAAGCGCTGATCGAGGAATTGCAGCAGAGCTATCGCGCCAAGCGCGCCGCCATCCGCGCCCGCTTGAATGAATTCGCCGAGATCAAGCGGAATGGCGATGACGCGCGGCTGTTTGAAGAGTTGGTCTATTGCATCTTCACGGCGGGGGCGAGCGCGAAGATGGGGTTGAAGGCGGTCGAACGCGTACGCCCGCATTTGCGCAAAGGCAGTCAGGCCAGGCTGGAAGCCGCGCTCGTTGGGGCGCATCGGTTCCCGCGTGCGCGTTCCGGTTATGTCGTGACGACGCGGCGTTATTTGCAAGCGGATTGTGGTTTGTGTTTGCGCGCTAAGCTCGCTTCGTTTGCCCGCGACACCGAAGCGCGCCGCGACTATTTCGCGCGCACGCCCGGCGTCAAAGGTATCGGTTACAAAGAGGCGAGCCACTATCTGCGCAACATTGGTTATCGTGGCTACGCGATCCTGGACAAACACATCTTGAACACGCTGCACGCGTGCGGTGTGATTGCCGAACCCAAGCCGCCCGCGCACAAAAATAAGTATCTCGCGCTGGAAGAAAGCATGCGAGAATTCGCGGCGGTATTGCACATTGATTTTGACGAACTCGATCTCCTGCTCTGGTCGCACAAAACCGGTGAGATATTGAAATGAGGATTGCAGTGTCAGTAGCTCGACCGTGAGCGAGGGCAGCGCTCGCAAGCCAGCCCTCCCTCACGGTCGG
>JANOWX010000894.1:0-1540 GCA_031418175.1 Acidobacteriota bacterium
TTGTAATTGCTCACGGCTTTGAGGTATGCGGCACAATCTTTTGTAACGCTTCCTCGCTCAACTCCGTATGACGTTGGTGGTAGGTTGGGAGACTTGTTCATTTTGACTTGGCAGCGCCTGTGATGAACCAGATGGTAATCAGCGACACACAACTCGAGCAACTCACGCGCGCAGAATTGATCGCGCTGGTCAAAGTCCTGCGCGCTGAAATTGCGCCCCTGGCATCGCGGGTCGCTGAATTGGAAGCGCAACTTCCGCCGGGGCAGCCGCCGGCCACTTCGCGCAACTCTTCGCAGCCGCCGGCACGCGATCAGAAGTCCAATGCCGCCGCCGCGAAACCGTCCAAACGTGTCGGAGCCAGGCCCGGTCACGCCGCCGCGACGCGTCCGCTGGTCGAGAAACCCGATCGCGTCATTGAAGTCAAAGTCGCGCAATGCGCCAATTGCCATACGGATTTGCAAGGCCTCGCGCCAACGCGCATCGTGCGCCATCAACTGGAAGAATTGCCCGTCGCGCGCCCGCTGGTGATCGAGACACAGATTCATGAAGTCGAATGTCCGCATTGCCATACTTTGCAGCGCGCTACGCCACCGGCAGGCTTGGAACCTACGCGCGCCTTTGGCCCGCGCCTGGAAGCGACCGTGATTTACCACAAACAGGAACAGCATCTGAGTTACGAACGCAACGCCGCCATGATGCGCGACCTGTTTGGCGTCACTTTGAGCGAAGGCGGTATCAACGCGATCCTGCGGCGCGGCGCGGCAGCGGCCCAAATCAAGGCCGCTCCCAGCGGCGCCGCCGTCGCGCAAAGCCCCATCATCGGCAGCGCTGAAACCAGCGCGCGCGTCAAAGGCAGCAACTGGTGGCAATGGGTGTTTCGCAGCGCGGCCGGCGTCTTTCAGCGCATCGTGCCGACGCGCGGGGCGGCCGTCATTGAAGAATTTATGGGCGACCATTGTGCTGACGTATGGGTGAGCGATTGTTACAGCGCGCAACTGCGGGCGCCCGCGAAAAAATTTCAGTTGTGCCTGGCGCATCAAATTCGCAACCTGCAACGCGTGATCGAACAGGCTCCGCAGTTGTTGTGGCCGCTGCAAATGCAAACGTTGTTTCGGGAAGCCATCCATTTGCGCAATCGTTTTTTCACGACCGACGAACTGACGCTGAAGGGCTACCTGCGGCGCGTGGCGGAATTGGAAAATCGCCTCGACGCGCTGCTGACCGAAGACCAAACCGGCACGGTCGCCCAGAAGTTGTACAAACGCTACGTGAAACAGCGCGCCCACTTGCTGGTCTTCCTGCAAGAGCCGGACGTCCCGCCGACCAACAACGCCTGCGAAAGCGCCCTGCGCCCCGCGGTGATTCACCGCAAAGTCACCAACGGCTTCCGCTCCGCCTGGGGCGCGCAAGGCTACGCCGCGCTCGCCACCGTACTCGCCACCGCCAAACTCCACGGACACGGTTTATTCGACACGCTCGTCGAACTCATGGGCATACCAGTGCTGCCATTTTTCGATACCTCAGATCCGTGAGCAGTTAC
>JANOWX010000895.1:0-3297 GCA_031418175.1 Acidobacteriota bacterium
ACATAGCCTTCATACAATTTGAAGTGCATCGCCAACGTGCCGTCAGAGATGCCGTTCAGGTTGCTCAAATTAAAGCTTTGCGCTTTGTATACAGTAGCCATTGGTCAGTTCCCTCCTAAAGGTTAAATCAAAAAAGAGTACAAGTGCGGCAAGCCCGCACAGACTTGCCCAATAAGCCAAACGCATGATCGCTAGCGTGCCGCAGTTCGATTCATCAACAGCGCCGCCAGCACAATCACACTCACGATGATAACCATGCCGCCCGGCATCAGCTTGAAGCCATTATTCATGGCCGCCGAGCCAAAGCGTCCCAGCAGCAGCAACGTCACCACCAGGGCCAGCCACCAGCCGGGTTGATAACTGCCACGCCACATCAGCGCCGAACTACCCGCCAATACCAGCCCCGCTACGCCACCGGCAATCAGCGATGCCGCGCTGCCCGCCTTGGCATAGCCCATCACGCCACCAACCGCCACCAGAATCCCGTATATCAACACTAACCACGGAGTACTCATAGTTTGCCCTCACTAGCTCGCAACCCTCTCGGCCTTCGCAGCCCGCAAGAGTCGAAGCAGCAGAATAAAGTTGTTGTTGGAAGTGCAACTGGAACAGCTTGGTAACTTGCGCGGGCAGCTTACATCATCAATTAGCGGGCGCGCAAACCTCGTTTCTGACTGCCCCGTGTCGGCCAAATACGGCGGGTGAATCACTGCCAACCACACCGCCGCAATGCGCTCTTTTTCGCTTGTTGCACACGAAAGCAGCAGCTTAAATCGGCCCCAAAACTATTTTGCTTTTGCGGTCTATCATTTAGGCGAAACCACTATATGTTGGTGTAAAAATCGTTTGACAGCGCCGCATCTAGTGGCCTATATTCCGCTCGCTCAAGCGACGGAAATCGAAGTAGTTAAGCAAAACAGCTTCAGAAAGTACTTCACGGCTTGATGCTTTCTCAGCACTGATCCCACTTGCGTCCTGGATTGGTGAGGTGGTGTGTGGCGAGATCACCCGCAGGCACGATATGAACCGCTGAGTGAGAGCATCTGAGACGTTTTCCGGTCTATGTCATTATCGTTTGAGCGATCACACCGCACACATTCAACAACAACCTAGGTTCTTTACCCGTTTCAACGCGCACGCTTGACGGTTCGGCGACCCTGGCATCCCCTCATGCCAAGAAATGTTGAGCGTTACCTTTGAAACATACATCCCCATCCTGGCTGGACGTCCGCCGGGAATGCCACGCCTGCAGCACGTCCTCTGCGAGGCTTTGAAGCCAACTGCTCGAATCGGATTTTGCACAAGATTAGGTCGGACACCTTATGAGCGTCAGTAAATTAAAGATCGTCGAAATCACAAACCCATACAAAAAAACGCTGGGAATCAACGCACAACAAATCATAGCCAAGCGCTACTCCCTCAAAGACCTGAAAGGCAATCCGCTGGAAACCTGGGACGACATCGTCAAACGCGTCGTCAGCCACGTGGCCAAAGCTGAAAAAGAGTTCATGAAACGCGAAGAGTTCACCGCCAACATGCTGCGGCTGATGGACGAGCGCGCTTTCGTGCCCAACACCCCGTGTCTGGTCAACGCGGGCAAACCCAAAGGCCAACTCGCGGCCTGTTTCGTCTTGCCCGTGCCCGATTCGATTGACGGCATCATGGAACACGCCAAATATTGCGCACTTATCCACCAGTCAGGCGGCGGAACCGGGATGACCTATGAACTGTTGCGCCCTGCTGGCACGCCCGTGGGCGAAGGCCGTGGCATCGCCTCTGGCCCCGTGTCGTTTATGCAGATCGTCAACACCATGACCGAGACGGTTAAGCAGGGTGGCGTGCGCCGGGGCGCGAACATGGGCATCCTCGCCATCGGACACCCCGACATCCTGCGTTTCATCCACGCCAAGAACGACCAGAAGAGCCTGACCAATTTCAACATCTCGGTCACGATCTCCGACAAGTTCCTCAGAGCCGTCGAGAGCAACGAATGGTTCCAAACCGAATTCGATGGCAAGCCCTGGGAGCGCCCGATTTGGGACCCGAAAGCGAATGACGGCCAAGGCGGCGAATACACCTACAAGAACGAAGCGCCTCCCAAGCCGGGCATGGTTTATGCGCCCGACATCTGGGAGCGCATCATCTCTTCGACGCACCGCTGGGCCGAGCCGGGCATCATCTTCATTGACAACGTGAACAAGCATAATCCGCTGAAAAATTCGATGGGCTTGAAACGCGCCTCGAATCCATGTGCTGAACAAATGCTTCATGATTTCAACGCCTGTAACCTCGGCTCGATTGACGTCGCCAAGTATTACGACGAGCGCGCCGACGATCTTGATTGGGATCGTTTCGCCGCCGACATTTATTGGTGCGTGCGCTTCCTGGACAACGTGATTGACACTTGCGACTGGCCCTTGCCGCAAATCCACGACACCGTGCATCGCACCCGCCCCGTGGGCCTGGGCATCATGGGTTTCGCCGATCTGTGCCTGCAAAAGCGCGTCACCTATGGCAGCGAAGAGTCCGCGTTGCTGGCCGATCAGATGATGGATTTCTTCCGCCAAGAATCCTGGCGCGCCTCGCTGATGCTGGGCAAAGAGAAAGGCGCGATGCCCGAATTCGAGCCGAATCGCAATCTCTACGAAGACCTGATCTATAACGAAGTCGGCCTGGATCGTTCGATGGAACTCACGCCGCGCAATTACGAAGTCACCACCGTCGCCCCCACGGGCACGATCTCGCTGGTCGCCGAAACCAGCAGCGGTTGCGAACCGAATTTCAGCTACGCTTACGTGCGCCGCGACACCATCGGCACGCGCACCTACGCGCATCCGCTGGCCGCCAAGGCGCTCGGCTTGCAACTCGATCAGCACGATTCCGAATCCATCGCGCGCGCCGCCGAAGCCATCGTGGCCCAGCGCGACAAGCTGCCCGCGTACTTCGTGGACGCGCAGTCGCTGCTGCCCGACGACCACTTGCGTGTGCTCAAGGCCTTCCAGGATCACGTAGACAATTCGATCAGCAAAACCGTCAACGCCCCGGCCAGCTATTCGCTCGAAGACACCGACCGCGTCCATCGCCTGGCCTGGAAGATGGGCGTCAAAGCGGTCAGTTACTACCGCGACGGCTCGCGTAATGGCCAGGTCTTGACGGCAGTCGGCGCCGAGAAGAAGGAAGAAGCCCCAACCACAACGCCCGTCGAGATCAAAGCCGACGCTGCGCCCGCAATCGAAAATCCCCCCCAACCCGTGCACCCCAAAGTGGAGCGCCCGCGCGAACTGCAAGGCTCGACCT
>JANOWX010000896.1:0-7273 GCA_031418175.1 Acidobacteriota bacterium
GCGTTTGAAACCGCGTCGCCGTAGCCTTTCGCACTCAGAGACTCACAGCCGGTTGCTTCGCGCGTGACGATGCCATCCGCCGTTGGAATGCTGATCGAAGCCACGACCGTCACCAATTCACCCAAGAGAGCCACATTGCCAACGCGATACGACCAGCCCGGCGCGAACAAATCCAAGTAGCGCACCGCCGAATGCCATTCGATGTAGGCAAGCTCAGCGCCGCCTTGCTTGCGCGTCTTGAGATGGCGCGCGGCAATCGGCGCGGACAGCTTGGCAATGATCTCGCTGATAGATTGCGCGCCAACCTGGGCGGCAGGCTTGCTTTCAGTGCGCTGGTTGATCGAAACGACGTTGCTCATTTTGTTTCCTTTCGGGCGAGGCGTTAGACCATCACGCGACCGTAGTAATCGCCGCTTAATTGACCATTGCGAACGTAGTGGACACCCCCCACCGGCGCGGCTGATTGCTCAGCCTGCCGATGGATTGAAGCGACCGCGATGTTGACGCTTGCGGCGGCGGCGACGTGGTAGCAAAGCTGTTCAGACTGGCCAGCCGCGCAGTTGCACTCTGCCAGTTTATGGCCGTTCGCCACCACGAAGCGCACCGTGTAAAGGCGCTGGCCGTCGCTTGAGCTAACCGTGTAGGTGCGCTCGCCTAACCATTTGACGCGGGGATGAACGGCTTTCGCTCTGGCAATCGCCTTGCGCATCTTGTCGTTGTTTTCGAGTTTAATCATTGCCGTGTGCTCCCTGTGTTGTTGTTGTCTGACAAGTGATAATATACACCCCTACAGTATCTTTAAGCAAGAGGATACTGTAGGGGATTACATTATTTCTTTGACTACTCAGAAGGGTTGCGTATAATTGCCTGTAGACAGTTACAATGTTTCTATGAAGGGAAAACGAAAGATGCTCACACCGAGACAATTCGCCGAGCGCAATAGCGTGGCGTACACGACGGTCATAAGCTGGCTGAACAAGCAGCTTCTACCCGGCGCGGAGAAAGAGGACTTGGCTTATGGTGGCTTTATGTGGCTAGTGCCAGAGGATACGCCTGTGCCAAGCCTGAAGCCTGGGCCTGTGCCGGCACCTAAAGTCACAACCGCAGTGAAGCCAGCAAAGAAGCGCGCCATGAAGAAAGGGAACTGACAATGCTTACTCACACGCAGGCAGGTTACGAACTGGCGGAGCGTTGGAGCGATGACGAAGCCGTTCTGCAATACCAAGCAACCGGCGCGTATGAACTCTGGCGCGTTACCAGCGGTTCGGATGATGTGCTTGTGATAGACGTGTCGAACGATGGCCGTGACTATGAGTTTGTGCGCCCGATGTCAGAGTTTGAGCTTGATGATTGCGAAGTGACCGGCGCGGCGTTGGTGATGTGATGACTCCGGGTGAACAATTGAAGGACTTTATGCGAACAATGATGATCTTACTAACAGTTATTCTGGCTGCTATTGTTGGCGCACAAACGCCAGGCAGTACGTTTTATAACCAGCCTTTCCTTTGGGAGACGTCTCGACTCCCCGCTAATTTTACTGGCCATGATGTGCGAGGGATTTGCGCTGTCTTGCTTGACCGGACAAAACCCAAAGGTGAGTTTGAAACCACTGCTGCCTACGAGCAGCGAATAAAAGAGGCGGGGAACGCACCAATAGACACGCTTAAGCTGGGAACTGATTTGCTTGCCCTTGAGTTAGAAGGAACATCTTTCGATTACGTAGCAGATAACGGTTCTTTCAATGTAACGCAATCCGTAGGCGTGCAGGGTTCATCTCTCGCCCTACCGCTTAATTACGGCGGACTGACAACGCAGGGAAGTTACACAGCCACGAACGCATTAGGCGCTGTAGTGCGGGTCTCAAAAGGTGAGTTCTACAGTTATCAAATCGCTGTCATGAATGATGGGGCTCTGTCAGCGTATGCATCCGAAATGGATAGAAAAGCAAGTTTGCGCTTTGGAACACCTATGCGGATTAGCTTTCGTTTTCCTTTACCATGGGAAAAGGCAAGGGACACAAAGCCAAACTTAAAACTATTTGCTGTAGCCAAGTTGAACACACCATTTATTAACACGAAGACGACGAACCAAACCGCGACATTCGCAAACCCAACCGAAGGCGTGTTCTACACCTATACTCTGATGGGAGAGTTGCACAGCTTACTTGTGGTGAATGTCCGTACCGGTGAAATACTTCATAAAATGAAAACTCAAAAGAATTGATGCAGCAACGCAATTGCCCACATTGCAAGACGATGAATGATGTCACGAAGGCCGTGGCGCACGGCTTGGTAGCCTACTGTCGCAGGTGCGGTTACACGGGTGAACGCACCAAAGAATGAATGCGACTGCAAACAATGCCGAAAGTAGTTTTGACAATCTGTCTGCCGATCTTGGCGATCTGGACAGCCCTTGCCGAAACCATCACCGGGCGCGTGGTTAGCGTTCACGACGGCAAAAGCCAAAGCTGAACTGGAACCGGTCAAGTCCAGGAAGCGGGCAGAAAAGGCCAAAGCGCCAACGGCAGGGAAGAAACTGAAACGATAACTGCGAAATGACCGAACCGAACACGACCAAAACAAAAACGAAAGTCAGACGGCAAGGCCAGATCATCGAGCGTGGCGCGAACCGTCAACTTGTGCGCGTGCCGTTGGGGATGGACGAAAGTACTGGAAAGCGGCGCTACCACAACAAGACGATTCGTGGCACGAAGAAGGATGCGCAACGCTATCTCAATGCCGTTTTGCGCGACTTGGATTTAGGTGTTTTTGTCGAACCGGCGGGCGAGTCCCTGAATGCCTATCTTGACCACTGGCTTGAGGCGGCGGCTAAACCGAAGCTGCGCTCGCGCACCTTTGATGATTACACTTCATTGCTTGAACGGTACGTGCGAACGCCGTTAGGCGCAAAGAAACTTTCTGAATTGCGACCGCTCGACATTCAAAAGCTCTATTCACAGATGCAGGAACGCAAACTCTCCGCGCGCGTGGTGCGTTACACGCACGCGGTTCTGTCTTCCGCACTCAAACAAGCGGTAGCCTGGGGGATGCTGCAACGCAACCCGGCTTCATTGGTACAGTTGCCCAAAAGCACGCGGAAGGAAATGAACGTCTTGTCGAACGAAGAAGCCGGACAATTCCTAACGGCCATTGAAGGCGACCGTTACGCGACGCTGTTCAAGTTTGCGCTGGCGACCGGGATGCGCCCGGAAGAGTATTGCGCGCTGCAATGGAAAGACGTTGATCTGATGCAAGGCCGGGCAACGATACAACGTGTCTTGGTTTGGAAGCGGAAGGGCGGCGGCTGGGATTTTGAGGAACCCAAAACCCCGCAATCACGGCGCACAGTCCCGTTGCCCGGCACGCTGACCAAAGCCTTGCGCGAACATAAGCGGACTCAGAACGAGGAACGCTTGCGCATCGGCTCGGAATGGCAAGCGAATGACTTGGTTTTCTGTACACTGACAGGCACGCCGCTCAACTTCCAGAACCTGACACAGCGACATTTCAAACCCGCATTAGAGAAAGCCGACTTGCCGAAGACGGTACGGCTTTACGATCTGCGGCACACCCAAGCGACCTTGCTTTTGCAAGCCGGGATAAACCCAAAGATCGTTTCGGAGCGATTGGGGCATGCCAACATCAAGCTTACGCTGGACGTGTATTCGCACGTCTTACCGGATATGCAACGTAGCGCGGCAGACAAGCTGGAAGAGATGCTCTTTGAAAGAGGGTGAGGCAGGGTGAAATAAGACCGGTTTTTCGGCGTTCGCACACTACTCGCA
Source organism: Acidobacteriota bacterium (assembly GCA_031418175.1). GTDB lineage: Bacteria > Acidobacteriota > Blastocatellia > RBC074 > RBC074 > JACPYM01. Next base: position 3,785 of record JANOWX010000896.1, read on the forward strand.
CACAAAAACAAAACGGGAAGCAGCTAGGCTTCCCGTAAGTGGTTGAAAATGCTGGTGGCCAGGGAGGGACTTGAACCCCCGACACGCGGATTTTCAGTCCGCTGCTCTACCAACTGAGCTACCTGGCCTCAAAAAACGAAGGCGCATCTTACTGACCGGTCTGGGGTCTGTCAACCGCTGCTGTTTGCACGCTGTCAGCGGCATTTTGCTGGCATAACAGCGCGTTTTATGGCGCCACACCAAAGCGGTACTCACGTAAAAATCTGCTTCAGTTTGTGCGCCGCCTGGCCTTCCAATTGCGGCACCTGATCGTACCCTTCATCTTCCAACAGCGGGATGAGTTCGTCGAGCAGTTCTTCGTAAGTGAGTTGATAATTCGCGTCGGTGATGGCCTTGATCGCGTAATAGCTCATCGCGCCTTGGAACTTGCCGTTGATCAGGGCGTCGGACGAATACTGGTTGCTCTTGCAGCCGCTCAGCAGCACCTCATTCATGCCTTCTTCCGGAAATTTCTCTTTCTTCCTCGCGGCCTTGTTCAGTTCCGCGGGCGTGAGGGCTTTTTCGCCGCGCACCGCGGGATGCAGAAAGCGACGGCGGCGTTGATCGGGCGTGTCGCCGACAACCGCACGCGTGACCGAGCCGGAATGACAGGAATCGGAGATCACGGTCAGGCTGACACCTTTGGGCACGCCGGCAAAGAGTACACGCAGTTCATCGTCAAGAATCAGATTCTTGTCCACATCATACGGGCAAATCGCTTCGTCATATTTCGGCTCGTCGCCGTCCTTGTCCGCCACATAGGTGCCGTGCGAAGCGTTGGTAAACACGAGCACGTCGCCTGCCTGTGCGCCCGCCAGCAAGTCTTTCAATCCGGCGACGATGTTGGCCTTGGTGGCCTGGGCGTCGAGCAACACCTTCACGTCCGTAAACCCGAAGTGTGTTTTCAGCAGCCGCGACCAGTCGCGCGCATCGTTGACGCAACCGTTCAAATCATTCTCGTCACCGTAGGGATAATCATTGATACCAACACAGAGTGCTTTCTTAGCCATAGCAAGACTCCTTTCCGAGGGATTGGTTGATACGTTGAAAGGCGAGGTCTTCGGCTTGGTGGATTAAACCCCGCATTCCATCAATTCGGCAGCTTCGGCAGGTGCGCTTTGCAACGCCGGATCAATGCCGAGCTTTTCGGCCAGCGCAAAATAGTCTTCAAACAGCGGCTCCATTCCTTCAATGGTGTCTGAACGCAGCACCGCCGTGCGGATGGCCGCGCCGTTGGGCACACCGCGCAGGAATTGCGCCGAGAGCATTTTCATACGCCCGATCACGCCGCGTTCGGGCATGTGTTCGCGCAAGTAATCGCGGAAGAGCAACAGCAATTCGTGCAGTTCGCGCGGCGGCGGCTGGTACGGCGTCAAGCCGTTCATCACCTCCCACGTTTGGCGGAAGATGTACGGATTGGCAATCGCGCCGCGCCCAATGTGCACGGCGTCGCAGCCGGTTTCATCAAAGCGCCGCAGCGCGTCTTGCGGCGTCAAAATATCGCCGCTGCCCGACACCGGAATCGAGACGTTGTTTTTGATCGCCTGCACCAAATCCCAATTGGCCAAGCCACGATAGCCTTGCACGCGCGTGCGTCCGTGCAACGTGACCATCGCGCCGCCGCAATCTTCGATCAGCTTGGCGACCTCGACGCAATTGAGCGTCTGGTCATCCCAGCCCGCGCGAATCTTGACCGTCATCGGGATCGAGATGGCGCGTTTGACTTCGGTCAGAATCTTTTTGAGTTGCGGCAAGTCGCGCAACAGGTTCGAGCCGCCGCCGCCGTTGACGACCTTCTTGGCCGGGCAGCCGCAGTTGATGTCCACGAAATCCGCGCCCGCTTCTTCGGCAATCTCGGCGGCCCAGCGCATGCGCACTTCGTCGTAGCCGAATATCTGAATCGCCAGCGGCCGCTGTTCGGGCGTGAACTTCATCATCTCGTGCGAACGTATGTTGCCGCGCGTCAGGCCTTCGACGCTGATGAATTCGGTGACGATCAGCCCAATGCCACCACAGCGTTTGGCCAGGCGGCGAAACGGCGAATCGGTCACGCCCGCCATCGGCGAAAGCACCAACGGCGGCGAGATTTTGTGTCCGGCAATTTCGAAGGAATCTGGATACTGCATAACGTCCATTCTGACAGTGTGAATCGGCCCACCCCAACGAACGCGGGACTATAGCATACGGTTGACGCGCCGCGCCAAAACCAGTTAGCTTCGCGCCTGTGAAACCCGAAGCAGTATCCGTAATTGAATTTCTGGCTGAATTGCTGCGCCTCAAAGCCGTGCCGCGCACCGGCTGGCTATTGCGCGGCGTGCGCGACGTCGAATCGGTCGCCGATCATTCGTTCGGTGTCGCGTGGATCGCCATGCTCCTGGCCGACCGTGCACAGGCGCAAGGGCAAGCGGTCAACGTCGAGCGCGTGTTGCGCATGGCCTTGCTGCATGACTTGGCTGAAACACGCACCGGCGATTTGCCCGCGACAATCAAACGCTACTTTGACAAAGCCGCGTTGGAACAGGCCGACGAAAGCGCGACGGCAGAAATTCTGGCGCCGCTCGGCGCGCTCGGCGCAACGTATCTGGATGTTTGGCGCGAATACGAGGGGCGCCAGACGTTGGAAGCGCGTATTGTCAAAGCCGCTGACAAGCTCGATCTGTTGTTGCAGGCGCGCGAATACGAGCGCGGCGGTGCGCGCAGCCTGCAAGAGTTTTGGGAGAATTCGGAGACCGACTTTTCCAGCTTGAACCTCGATGAATTGATCGTCGAACTGGTTGAGCAGTTGAAAGCAAGCCGGGAGCAAGCATGAACTTCGTCGAACAAGGCATCGGCTGGCTGCAGCAATTGTCGCCCTTCTGGGTATTGGCGTTTATGTTTTTTGTCGCCTACATCGAGAACGTCTTTCCGCCTTCGCCGAGCGATGTCTTTTTGATCTTTGCGGGGACGATGATTGGGGTGGGCACGGTGGGCTTCTTCCCTTCCCTGCTGGTGGCGACGCTGGGCAGCACGCTGGGCTTTCTGTCGGCGTATCTGCTGGGCCGTTATTTCCAAAGCAGCATCGTGGGCGGACGTTTCAGCCGCTGGCTGCCGGTCAATACGCTTCAACAGGTCGAAGGGCTGTTTCAAAAATACGGCTACGGTGTGATCGTGGCGAATCGTTTTCTGGCCGGGACGCGCGCCATCGTGTCGTTCTTTGCTGGTATGTCGAAAATGAACCTGCCCGTGACCACGGCCCTGTGCGCCGTCAGTGCGCTGGCCTGGAATGCGATGCTGCTTTACGTGGGCAAAATCTTCGCCGGCAACTGGCGCCAAGCGGTCGAGTATCTGGAGCTTTACAGTAAGGCCGCCACCGTCATCGTCCTCGCACTGATGGCCATCTTCACCTGGCGCTTTTACAGAAACCGCAAAGCCGCCGCTACCGGCAATTAGGCGAAGGCGTCCGGCTGTCCG